>DXUR01000387.1 GCA_019417795.1 Clostridiales bacterium
GGGCTGGGATTCCCGCCTGTACCTCTGCGTCCGGGATGCCCCGGATCACATGGTTCTGCTGAACCGTACCACTGGCAAGACCGTTATGTTCCACAAGTAAACCCACCAAGAGAAAAGGAGTAAACATTATGATTCGCAACCCTAATGACATTCAGGATGGCGCAAAGAAAATCCGTATGCTGATTGCTGGCTACCCCGGCATCGGTAAGTCCACTCTGGCCCTGTCCGCGCCTCGTCCGCTGCACATCGACTGCGATTTCGGCATTGACCGCATCGAGCCCCGATACCGTATGCCGTACATCCAGCCCCGCAGCTATGACGAGATCCTGAACGACCTGAAGCCGGAGAACCTCAACGACTTTGAGACGCTGGTGTTTGATACCGCCGGTAAGCTGATTTCCCTGATGGGTCTTTGGGCTATCAAGCAGAATCCCAAGTACGGCCAGCGTGATGGCAGCCTGTCCCTCAAAGGTTACGGCTTCGTAGGTCGTGAGTTCGTCCGGCTGATGGACTACTGCTTCTATGAGCTGAAGAAGAACATCGTGGTGGTCTTCCACGCCACCGAGGAAAAGGACGGCGATAACACCCGTCTCCGCATCAAGGTTGAGGGCCAGACCAAGAACAATGTGTGGGAGCCTATGGATCTGGGCGGCTTCGTGGAGATGTACGGCAACGACCGCACCATTGGCTTCTCCAACTGCGAGAAGTATTTCGCCAAAGGCACCCGTGGCATCCACGGCATCTACAAGATTCCGGCCCTCACTCCCGGCAGCCAGAACGACTTCCTGACCAAGCTGTTCGAGGAGTACAACAGCAAGGCCGCCGAGGAAGTAGCTGCAAACGCCAAGGAGAACGAGGCGTACGAACAGGTTATGCAGGAGGGCAGCAAAATCATTGCTGGCATCAAGGATGCAGACACCGCCAATGCCGCTATGCAGCCGTTCAAGGGCTTGCAGCATCACCTGACTTCCAGCCGGGAACTGAACGCTATGTGGAAAGCCAAAATCGCTGCCCTCGGTCTGGCATTCGATTCCAACGCGGTCAAGTACGTTCCCAAATCCGCAGAGGAGGCGCAGTAAATGGCTGCATACCTCATTACTCACTCGCTGCTGTCCTCGTGGCTGCACCTTATCCGGGAGAATCCCTACGAGGATTTGACCACCGAGGGCGACCCTCTGGCGGAATTCATGCTGGTGCTGAAACGTGAACCTACACCTCGCACAGAGGCCATGCAGAACGGCATCGACTTTGAGAACCTCGTGACTGCCATTGTCAACGGCCACGATGACCCCAACAATCCGTGGAGCTGGGCTGCCGGGCAGATTGCTGCCATCGTCAATGGTGGGCAACTGCAGTTCAAAGCCCGCCGAAAGATTCAGGTACGCGGCATGGATGTGGTTCTGTATGGTCGCCTCGATGCCCTGAAAGCCGGCACCATCTACGACATCAAGTTCAGCAAGGGCTACGAGCGCGGAAAGTTCTATTCCAGCACCCAGCATCCTACCTATATGCTGCTGATCCCGGAGGCCCAGACGTTCTCCTACCTCGTCAGCAACGGCATGGATGTTTGGACGGAGTGCTATCGCCGGTATGAAACGCCCGACATTCGCCCCATCATTTCGGACTTTTTCGACTGGCTGGATGCTTTCGGTCTGATGGATGTGTTCAAGGAACACTGGAAAGCCTTATGACCGGGCGGCTGGTGGATATGAGCTTCAGCCTGAACCGCAAGCAGCGTATCACGCTGGAAGTTGATTCTGATTTCCGAAACCTGTGGGACAAGCTGAATCAAGAACCGCTGTTGGATATTGAAATCAAGAAGCACCGCAACAAGCGCAGCCACAGCGCAAACGCCTACTTCCATGTTCTGGTCAACAAGATCGCCGCCGAAACTGGTGAATCGGATGACCTTGTGAAAGAGCGGCTGGTTGTGGCATACGGCACGGTTGCGAGGGACAAGGATGGCTGCACCGTGGGCTTCAAACTTCCGGTCAGCGTGGATGTTCACGACCTCTACAAATACACCCGCTGCTTTGATGTGCGGGAAGAGGACGGGAAAAGGTTCAACTGCTACTTGGTTTACAAGGACACCAGCAAGATGGACACAAAGGAGTTTTCGCACCTGATTGACGGTGCGATTGAGGAAGCCAAGGCTCTGGGTATCGAGACGGACACCCCGGAACAGCTGGCACGGTACAAGGAGGAATGGTCACGATGAAAAACCGAATCGTCATCTGCGACTACTGCGGAACGCCCGCAGACTTCGTAGACAGTTCGGTGGTTTACCACGGCCACAGCTTCGGCATGATTTACCTCTGCCCTCGCTGCGGCGCCTATGTCGGCGTACACAAGGGGTCTGACAAGCCCCTTGGCCGCTTGGCAAATTCGGAGTTGCGCAACTGGAAAAAGGCAGCTCATGCAGCATTTGACCCGCTCTGGAAATACGGTCCCTACCGTGGCCGCCGGAATGAGGCTTACCGCTGGCTGTCCGAGAAGATGGGCACTCCGATTGAATTTACGCATATTGGAATGTTCGATGTGGACCAGTGCCGCAAGGTGGTCCGCATCATGCGAGAAGAAAGGAACCAGTTATGGAAGATTTGAACGTCCAGACCATCGCTATCCCGGTTGAGGAGTACAAGGAACTGCTCCAGAAGCAGGCCGAACTCAGCCTCATTTATCACAAGGGTGCACGCGGCAGCGTTTACGACATTGGTAACTTTGTGCTGGATTTGATGCTTGCAGTTCATCCGGAGCTGATTACCAAGAAGGAGGACACCGATGCTGAATAATTGCACATTTCAGGGCCGCTTCGCCGCTGATCCTGAAATGCGGACCACACAGAGCGGCCTGACAGTTGCCAGTTTTCGCATGGCCGTTGACCGGGACAATGTCGGTCAGGATGGCCGGCGGGCTACCGATTGGCTGAATTTCGTGGCATGGCGTAAAACGGCAGAGTTCGTTTGCCAGTATTTCCGCAAGGGCAGCACGGCTCTTGTGGAGTGCCAGTGCCAGACCCGCTCCTACGAAGACAAGAACGGTCAGAAGCGCACCGCCACCGAGTTTGTGGTCCAGAAGATTCACTTTTGCGGCCCAAAAACGGAGCAGCGAGTGGATGATGGCGGTGAGGCACCGCCGCCGGGCTACCAGCAGCCGCCCTATCAGAATCAGCAGCCACAGCAGATGGGCTTCAACACCCAGAGCCAGCGGCAGCAGTGGCAGGGCGCAAATGCCGCCCCTGGCACTGTGCAGTATTCGCAGGGCAGCCCGGATGATTTCTCTGAAATTGACGATGGCGATGACCTGCCGTTCTAAGGAGGTTTGAATGGCAACAGGCAAACGGTACTACTGGATAAAACTCAAGGATTCGTTTATGAATTCCGAGGTGGTCGATTTCCTGATGAGCCAGCCAAACGGTGCCAGTTATGTTGTCTTATATCAAATGCTCTGTCTCAAAACAATCAATACGGATGGCCGCCTTACCTGTCAGATAGGCGATATCATCGTTCCGTTCGATATTGGGAAGATTCAGCGTGACTGCAAATACTTCACGCTGGACACCATCCGTGTTGCTCTTGGCTTATATAAACAGCTCGGTCTGATTTACGAGGAACAGGACGGAACGCTGGTTCTCGTAAACCACGCCGAGATGGTTGGAAGCGAAACTGATTATAGCGCACAGAAGCGGATGCAGCGTGAGAATCGCCGCAGACAAATTCCGGTACAGTGTGCGGACAGTGTCGAGGACAACGCTGTGGACATTGTCCATACAGATATAAGAGATAAGAGAATAGAGAATAGAGATAAAGATATAAGAG
>DXUR01000388.1 GCA_019417795.1 Clostridiales bacterium
TTTTCAGACAGCCGCCCTTTTTCTATACCCAAATTCAAGTGTTGTGATTAGGGTGGAAAAGCTGCGTTTTCTTTCGCTGTGGCTTGCGTTCCGAACAGGGCGCAGGTGTTTTCCCATGTGGGATGCAGCGGAGGCGCACAGACGGACAGAACGCCCAAAATCAACACTTTTCATTTTCAGAGGAAGGAGGTGCGAAGATGGCTGTATTCCGTATCGAAAAGACCAGGGATTACACGGTTATGTCCAACTATCATCTGCGGGATATGTCGCTGTCGCTGAAAGCGAAGGGGCTTCTGTCCCTCATGCTGTCCCTGCCGGAGAATTGGGACTACACCATGAAGGGGCTTGCCCGTATCTGCAAGGATGGCATTGACAGCATCAGCGGCGGCATCCGGGAGCTGGAGGCGCACGGCTACCTGATCCGTGCGCGTGTCCGTGGCGCAAACGGGCAGCTCGGCTCTATCGAATACACCATTCTGGAACAGCCTAAAGCGCCGTCACCTACACAGGAAAAACCTATACGGGAAAATCCCGTACAGGCAAATCCAATGTTGGACGCTCCAATTCAGGAGAACCCCGCCCAATTAAATAAAGAAGAATCAAGTAACTATCCATCAAAGACTGATCTATCAATTACGGAAGAATCAAGTCCTATCCTATCAAGTCCCCCAGCCCCCAGGGAGCGGACCGGACAGGACGGGATGCGAAAGCGGGAAAGCTATCGGGCATTGATTTTGGAGAACATCGAATATGACGTTCTCTCGCAGAACGCCCAGCTGGACAAGGACCGGCTGGACGAGCTGGTGGAGCTCATGGTGGATACCGTCTGCTCCAACCGGGAGATGATCCGTGTGGCGGGGGATGATTACCCGGCGGAGGTCGTCCGGTCACGGTTCCTGAAGCTGAACGCCTCGCATATCGAGTATGTCCTTGACCGGATGCGGGAGAACACCACCTATGTCCGCAATATCAAGAAATATCTGTTGGCGGCGCTGTATAACGCCCCGGTCACAATGGACAGCTATTACACATCCCTTGTCAGCCATGACCTGTACGGCAGCGGAGATCGGAGGTGAACGCCTTGCAGGAAGAAATCACGCAGAAAACCCTTGCGCTATGTGTGGAGGCCAGCAAAATGACCGCCCAGCTCTTGCAGCAGGCCATGAAGAAGGTGCTGGCAGACATGGAGAAGCACAAGAAAAATCCCCCACTCCGGCACGGCAAACAGACGCTCCGGCAGCTTATGAAGCACAACACCGGCGTTTCCAACATCGAGATCACGGATCAGAATATCCGGGCCTTTTCTTCCACGGCGAAGAAGTACGGTCTGGATTTTGCTTTGAAGAAGGACACCTCCGGCGAGCATACCCGGTACATGGTGTTCTTCAAGGGCAGGGATGCCGATGTGATCACGGCGGCCTTCCGGGAGTTTTCCGCTAAAAACCTGAGCCGCGAGAAAGCCCCTTCCATCCGGCGCAAGCTGGAAAAGGCACAGGAGCAGTCCAAAACGCAGCATAAGGAGCAGGAGCGCGGCGAAAAGATCAAGACCAGAGAACGGAGCGTGGAGCGATGAAGGACAAACTCAAAAAATATCTTCTGCCAAACCTGCCGTATCTGTTCTTCGTGTATCTCTTTGACAAGCTCTGCCAGACGGTGCAGTTGGCGCCGGGGCTTGACACCTCGGAAAAGCTGCTGCATATCGGGCAGGGCTTCCAGACTGCATTTGCCAGCTCCGCACCCAGCTTTCATGCGCTGGATATCTGCGTCGGTATCCTCGGCGCGGTTCTCGTCCGGCTGGCGGTGTATGTCAAGGGCAAGAACGCGAAGAAGTACCGCAAGGGCATCGAATACGGCTCTGCCCGCTGGGGCACGGCGGCGGATATCGCGCCCTACATAGACCCCGTTCCCGATTGGAACATCCCCCTGACCCGGACAGAAAGCCTCACAATGGCCAGCCGGTCGAAGCAGACAAAGTATGCGAGAAACAAAAATATTCTCGTCATCGGTGGCTCCGGCAGCGGCAAGACGCGGTTCTTTGTCAAACCGTCGATTATGCAGATGCACAGCTCCTACGTCATCACCGATCCAAAGGGGCAGCTTTTGACGGAAACGGGAAAAATGCTCCTGCACGGCGCGCCGAAGCTGGACGAGAACGGAAAGCCGGTGCGGGACGGTCGCGGCAAGGTCATCTATGAACCCTACCGGATCAAGGTCCTGAACACCATCAACTTTTCCAAGAGCATGAAATATAACCCGCTGGCCTATGTGCGCTCGGAGAAGGACATTTTGAAGCTGGTCAATGTCATCATTGCCAACACGAAGGGCGACGGTGAAAAATCCTCCGAAGATTTTTGGGTCAAAGCCGAGCGGCTTTTATACTGCGCCCTGATCGGCTACATCTGGTATGAAGCGGAGCCGGAGGAACGGAACTTCATCACGCTTCTGGACCTGCTGAACGCCTGCGAAGCCAGAGAGGATGACGAGACTTATAAAAGTCCCGTGGATATCCTCTTTGACGATCTGGCAAAAAAGCAGCCGGAGCACTTCGCCGTCAAGCAATATGTCAAATTCAAAATGGCGGCGGGCAAAACTCTCAAAAGCATTTTGGTGAGCTGCGGCGCCCGCCTCGCCCCCTTCGATATCAAGGAGCTGCGGGACATTATGACGGAGGACGAATTAGAGCTGGACACAATGGGCGACCGGAAAACGGCGTTGTTCCTCATTATGAGCGATACGGATACCACCTTCAATTTCGTCATAGCCATGCTGCAAAGCCAGCTTTTCAACTTGCTCTGCGACAAGGCGGACGATTTCTATAACGGGCGGCTGCCTGTTCATGTGCGGTGCCTTCTGGACGAATTTGCCAATATCGGCCAGATCCCCAACTTTGACAAGCTGATCGCCACCATCCGAAGCCGTGAGATATCGGCTTCTATTATTTTGCAGTCGCAAAGCCAGTTAAAGACCATCTACAAGGACGCGGCAGATACCATCGTCGGCAACTGTGACAGCACCTTGTTTTTGGGAGGCAAGGAGAAAGGAACGCTGAAAGAGATTTCGGAGCTGCTGGGCAAAGAGACCATCGACAGCCTGAGCCAGTCCGAAAATCGCGGCGCCCAGACCTCTCACGGCCTCAGTTATCAGAAATTAGGAAAGGAGTTGATGACCCAGGACGAAATTGCAGTCATGGACGGCGGCAAGTGTATTTTGCAGCTTCGAGGGGTGCGCCCGTTTTTCAGCGACAAGTTTGATATCACGAAGCATCCCCGCTACCAATACCTGTCCGACGCCGACAAGAAGAACGTCTTTGACGTAGAACGGTACATGAAACGCAGACCGGCCATTGTGAAGCCGGACGAGCCTTTCGATATGTACGAATTGAACGCATCCGATCTGGAACCCGACAACAACAATTCTACAAAACGAAAGGAAAAATGATTTATGGATTTCTTCAACAGTGCTATTGACGTATTGCAGACTCTCGTGATCGCCCTGGGCGGCGGCCTGTGCGTGTGGGGCGGCATCAACCTTCTGGAAGGCTACGGCCAGGACAACCCTGCGGCCAAAAGCCAGGGCGTCAAGCAGCTCGTCGCGGGCGGCGGCGTCGCCCTGATCGGCGTGACCCTTGTCCCCCTGCTGTCCGGCCTGCTTGGCTGAGCGGCGGCAGGACCATCCCACCCGGAGGCTCCCGTTTCACGGCGGGAGCTGCCTCTAAGGAGGTGATCTCCCGTGATAATCGACACGATCCAGGAATGGTTCAAGGAGGTGCTGATCGACGGCATCATCTCAAACCTTTCCGGGACCTTTGATACCGTG
>DXUR01000389.1 GCA_019417795.1 Clostridiales bacterium
CTCGTTATTCCTAAATATCTCGAAATGGTATTGCGTTCACCGAAAAGTATTGAATTTTATCGTTCCAAACTTACAGGCACCGTAAATCGCCGTGGGCATATGTCCGATGCCGATTTTCTTTCGATGGATATTCCACTTCCAGATAGAGATACACAGTCTAAAATTCTCAAAACAATGAAACAAACCACGTCCGTTCTGTACTCCCGTCAGCAGCAACTTGCCAAGCTAGATGAACTTATCAAAGCTCGATTTGTGGAGATGTTTGGAGATTTCAAAAGCAGCTCCAAAGGATGGTCTATCGTCAAATTTGACGAGTTCGCCCAAATTGATGGAAATATGACCACCGACTATGAAAAATACGCTGATTATCCACACATCGGAATTGACAGTATCGAAAAAGAAACAGGAACATTAAAAGGTTATCGTACGGTAAAAGAAGATGGCGTTGTCAGTGGAAAGTATTTTTTCACTCCGCAGCACATTATTTACAGTAAAATCCGTCCAAACCTTAACAAAGTTGCACTGCCTGATTTTGAAGGACTCTGTTCAGCGGATGCATATCCAATACTTCCAAACCCGAAAAACTGTAATCGAGTTTTTTTGGCATTGGCTATGCGCTCCAACTACTTTTTAGACTATATTTTGCAGTTTAGCGCAAGAACCAATCTGCCAAAGGTCAATCGTAAAGAGATAGCCGGTTTTTCCATGCCGTTACCCCCTCTGCCCCTCCAAAACCAGTTTGCCGACTTTGTAGCCGAGGTCGACAAATCAAAAGTTGAAGTGCAGAAAGCCCTTGACCAGACACAATTACTCTTTGACAGCCTGATGCAACAGTATTTTGGCTGATAATAAGCAACAACAGGCACTTTGCCGGAGCAGGATGTTGGTACACCAGAAAAGGAGTGCGCCAATATGGAAGACAAAATCGTGAAGATCATCAACGAGATGGCAGAGTACCTGAATGTTGCGCAGATGAAAAAGCTGCAAGAGGTGCTGTTGCAGACGTTTTCTGAATCCGAAGCGCAGAAAGAGCAGATCTCCAACGAGGAATATCTAAAGCTGTTCCTTGATGCCAAGAAAATCGAGGGCTGCTCGGAACGCACCATCCAGTATTACCGAGTTACCGTGGAGCGGCTGCTGCAAACCGTGGACACGTCCCTGCGCAAGATGACCACCGAAGAGATCCGGCGGTATCTGGTGGAATATCAGAAGATCAACAACTGCGGCAAAGTGACCATCGACAATGTGCGCCGGAATATTTCCAGCTTTTTCTCGTGGCTGGAAGAAGAGGACTACATCCTCAAAAGTCCCATGCGCCGCATCCATAAAATCAAGACCAAGCAGCCCGTGAAGGAAACCATCTCGGACGAAGCTATTGAACGCCTGCGGGATAACTGCAAGTGTGCGCGCGACCTTGCCATGATTGATTTGTTGTATTCCACTGGCATTCGTGTGGGAGAGCTGGTGAATCTGAACATTTCAGAAATCGACTTTGAAGCCCGCGAGTGTGTAGTGTTCGGCAAAGGCGACAAGGATCGCCGGGTTTATTTTGATGCCAAGGCAAAGCTGCATTTACAAGACTATCTGCGCTCCCGCACCGATGCAAACCCGGCGCTGTTCGTGACGCTGGATGCTCCGTTTGACCGTTTGAAGATCAGCGGCGTGGAGATCCGTCTGCGGGAGTTGGGCCGCGAGCTGAATCTGGACAAGATCCACCCGCACAAGTTCCGCCGCACCATGGCTACCCGTGCCATCGACAAGGGAATGCCCATTGAGCAGGTGCAGAAAATCCTCGGTCATTCGCAGATCGGCACCACCATGCAGTATGCAATCGTGAATCAGAACAACGTCAAAACCTCCCACCAGAAGTTTATTGCCTGAAAAGGCAACTTCTAATTTGTGGGAGAAACAGATGGCAAAACTGGGAGACATTTGCTTTCAAATTACCGATGGGAGCCATAATCCGCCTGCCGGAATTGAAAACAGCAAACATTTAATGCTTAGCTCCAAAAATATCAACGATGATGAAATAACTACAACGGCTCCACGATTTTTAACAGATGAACAATTTGACATCGAAAACAAGCGGACGAATGTGCTCTCTGGTGACTTGCTCATGACGATTGTGGGGACTGTTGGACGAGTAGCGGTTGTTCCAGAAATGTTAGCAGGTATTTGTCTGCAACGGAGTGTTGCGGTTATAAAGCCAAACCCAACAATAATAAACAATCGATATTTAATGTACCAGCTTCAGAGTATGCGAAAATTTTTGGAGTCTGAGGCTCGTGGCGTAGCACAAAAGGGCATTTACCTGAAACAAGTAGGTGACCTTTCTGTTATTACGCCGCCTTTGGACGAACAATACCGAGTAGTTGATACTTTGGATCATATTTCTGGTCTTATTCACATTTATCAGCAGCAGCTCACCAAGCTGGACGAGCTTATCAAAGCTCGATTTGTGGAGATGTTTGGTGACCCGATTTCTAATCCTTTCGGTTTTAAAGTGAAAACATTGCAAAAGATGATAGATGATGGAACTATTATGTATCATTTAGACGGAAATCATGGTAGCGACTATCCTCGTAATGAAGAATTTGTAGAATGTGGAGTGCCATATATTAGCGCTAACTGCATTGTGCATAATGATGTGAATTTGAAGTTAGCGAAGCATCTTACCGAGGAAAGAGCATCTAAACTGCGAAAGGGAATTGCTCAAAATGGCGATGTACTATTTGCACATAATGCAACGGTTGGCCCAGTAGCTATTTTATATACTGACGATGAAAAGGTGATTTTGGGAACGTCATTGACAGCGTATAGATGTGATAAGGAACGCATGGTTCCCGATTATCTAAAAGCCTATATGCAAAGTGAAGGCTTTGTATGTCAGTATACAAAGGATATGAAGCAGACGACACGAAATCAGGTTCCAATCACCGCACAACGAAAATTCCTATTTGTTATACCTCCTCTTTCCCTCCAAAACCAGTTTGCCGCCTTTGCAGCCGAGGTAGACAAATCAAAATTGTTCGCAGAACTTTTTGCGCAAAACGCTTGCATTTTGGCTGAAAATCGTTCAAAATAGAAGCCGGGAGGTGTGAGAATTGACCAACTTTGACTTTTTGAAAGATGACCCGCAATTTTCCGGCTTTGCGGATGCCGCGATTGCTGCGGAGAGGATTCTGCCCATTGATGCGGCCACCGCTGTGCTGGACTGCCGCCGCGCCATGGAGTTTGCAGTCAAATGGATGTATTCGGTGGACAGCTCCCTCGTCAAGCCGTGGGATGATAAGCTCATCAGCCTGATGAGCACAGAAGAATTTCACGACATTGTAGACGATGATTTGTGGCGGCGGATGGATTTTATTCGCAAGCGCGGCAATGATGCCGCCCACGGAAGCCGCAGCATCAGCCGGGAACAGGCGGAACTTTGCCTCGAAAACCTGTTTCTGTTCCTTGATTTCGTAGCGTACTGCTATGGAACAAGCTATCAGGAAAAGAAATTTGACGCTTCCCTGCTCACACAACAGTCTGCTGCACCCGTTGCACAGCCCGCCCTGCCGGATGTGGATTTGGATGCACTTATCAAAGAAAACGCTGAGCTCAAGGCGCAGCTGACCGCCCGCCGCGAAACGCAGCAGCCCACCTATGTACCCAAGCCGCTGGAACATTCGGAGTACAAGACCCGGAAACTGTATATCGACTCCATGCTCACCGATGCCGGGTGGGTCGAGGGCAAAAACTGGGTTAACGAGGTCCCTCTGCCCGGGATGCCCAACAAGAGCGGCACCGGCTATGCAGATTATGTCCTGTAC
>DXUR01000039.1 GCA_019417795.1 Clostridiales bacterium
CAGCGTCAGATGTGTATAAGAGACAGGTGCTGCGCCATCCCCTGCGGCCGCATCGTGGCGGGCGTGGTGAAGGCCCTGACCTTCCCCGCCGGCAGCTGGTCCATGGCGGCGTGGGTCTCTGCCCACATCCTGATCTCGTGGCCCGGCACCCTCATCCAGCTGGCCCTGCTGCCCGCGCTGGTGGTGGCTCTGACCAAGGCCCGGCTGGTGCCGCCCCGCTATTAAAATTTTTATAGCTTGCACAAAATGAGGGTGGCATTTTGCCGCCGGATATGGTAAACTATTCCTGTCAACCTGACGGCTTTGGGCCGCAGGTGTGAGGAGGAATGGAAATGAACCGTCAATACCCCAGACTGGTATTGCGTGACTCGTCCTTCCGCAGCAACGCCCGGGAGACTATCTCCCGCTGCGCCGCCTGCGGAATCCAGGTCTGCGGCGTCATCAAGGGCGTCAACGGCCTGCCGGAGGTGGCCCGCCGCTTCCGGGAATGCGGCGTCACGCAGTTGGGAACCAGTCGTCTGGAGCAGGTGGAGCGCTGCCGCCAGGCGGGCATCCCCGGCCCCTATCTGTTGATCCGCATCCCCGGCCCCACGGAGCTGCCGGAGCTGGTACGGCTGTGTGAAATGTCGCTGCAAAGCGAGCGCACGACTCTGGACCTGCTGGAGCAGGAGTGTACCCGGCAGGAGAAGTCCCACGCCGTCATCATCATGGCGGATCTGGGCGACCTGCGGGAGGGCTACTGGGACCACGAGGAAATGGTGCAGACCTGCCTGTATGTGGAGCGCCGGCTGCCCCATGTCCACCTGTCCGGCGTAGGCGTGAACCTCAGCTGCTACGGCTCTGTGCGGGCCACGCCGGAGAAGATGCAGATGCTGCTGGCCATCGCCCGCCGGGTGGAGGATGCCATCGGCCGCCCGCTGGAGATAGTCTCCGGCGGCGCCACCAGTTCCTATCCCATGATCCATACCGGCACCATGCCCGCCGGCATCAACCACCTACGGATCGGAGAAAATATTCTGACGGCGCAGGATATTGCCGATTCCTGGGGCATCCACGATGCAGACTACCTCCGGGACGACGTGTTCCGTCTGGAGGCAGAGGTGGTGGAGGTGAAGGAGAAGCCCACCTATCCCCAAGGGGAGCTGGGGGCCGACGCCTTCGGCCGAAAGCCTGTCTATGAGGATCGTGGCCTCCGACTCCGTGCCATTCTGGCGTTGGGCCGGGCCGACGTAGGCGACATGGAGACGCTCCGGCCCACCATGCCCGGCGTCACCGTCATCGGCGGCTCCTCGGATCACTGTATTCTGGACGTGACCGACGCCCCCCAGCCGGTGCAGGTGGGGGATGTCCTGTCCTTCCGGCTGTGTTACAGCCACGTACTCTATGCCACCCAGCGGGACGATGTTCCCGTGGTGGTCTGTCCGTGACCTCCGGGCCAAGCCCGCTGGCGATAAAATTCATCTAAGGAGGAACTCCCCTTTGAACAATGATAACTTTATGGTATTCGTCTATAATGCCATCATCGCCCTGTTTGCGTTCTTCGTGGCGGCCCCCATGCTGCTCAACGCCATCAGTCTTTTCACCGTGCAGAAGCGCTTCGCCAAGGTCATGGTGGACGAGGGCGTGGTGAAGGAGGAGACGGTGCGCCGCCTGCATCCGAAAAAGCAGGTGGCCGGCGTCCTGATCTCCCTGCTGGTGCTGGCCGGTCTGGGCTGGACCTGCACACGGGTGGATATGGGCTATATCTGCGGCTGCATCGCTCTGGTGGCGGGCGTGCTGAAGTACCGGAATATCATCCAGTTCAACAGCCTTACCGTCCAGCGCTTCCGCAATACCTACAAGGATGAAATGGATCTCAATAAGTACAATAAGTACGTGGATTCCCATTTCTAAGAGCGAGCGTATCACCTGTAAGCAGGGTGTATTTTTACAAACGAGCCTTAACGGCGCAAGCTGTGCGACGGATTTTAACCGCAAACAGATACTGTGAAGAAGAAGGCCCCCGGCATTGCCGAGGGCCTTCTTCTTGTATTGGCAACCAAAGACAACCCCCGGCTCTGCCGGGGGGGAAAATAGCCTATGGCGAGGGGCAAAGAAGACAAGAAAAAGTCTCCGAGTTAGAGTAAAGAAAGACCACATCCACATGCTGATAAGCATCCCGCCGAAGTACAGCGTATCCCAGACTATGGGATACCTGAAAGGAAAGAGCAGCATGATGATATTTGATCGGTATGCGAACCTGAAGTATAAGTACGGGAACAGGCGCTTTTGGGCAAGAGGGCATTTTGTGGATACGGCAGGACGCAACAAGAAAGCGATCAAGGCGTACATAGAACCAGTTGGAGGAGGACAAAATGTCTGACCAGATTAGCATAAAGGAATTTATAGACCCGTTTACGGGTAGTAAGAATCCCAAAGCATAAATAAAAACCCCTTAAGAGGCTTCGTCCGTAATAGGCCCTTATAGGGCCCCAATTAACGGGCACGACAGTGGCCGGGAATCGGTTGGCACGACGGTGGGCGGCCGCCGCCCCTTGTGAGATTCTATCGGTAAATGGTGTGTAGGGCGGGGTGCCCTCACCCCGCTGCCCGGCACCCCCACTCCCGGCAGGGTGCACGGGTCCTGCCCTACAAAACGTTGCGTTACCGCACTGGACGGACAGAGCTGTCCGCCCCTACAATATCCATCTCCCCATTCCGTCTTGCGATCCCGCCTAAAATGCGGCGTAATAGTCCATGGAAAGGATGTACGCATTATGCTGCTTAAAAAATATACTGTCGGGTGTTTCAGGCCTGCTTCGGCCTGGAGACCCAGGTACTGCCCTGACGCAGGCCGGAATGCATCACCGCAGCCGGGACCGGGTCGGAGACTGCCATTGCCACCGTGGTTACGGACGAGACCCCCCACAAGTATGCGGTGAATGATCTGTGTTTGATTCCCCGGTGGGCCATTTTGGACCCGACGCTGACGGTATCCCTGCCGGCCGGCGTCACGGCGGAGACCGGCCTGGACGCCCTGACCCATGCGGTGGAGGCCTACATCGGCCGCTTTTATAACACCCGGGAGACCCGAAGCCTTGCCCGGCAGGCGGTAGAGGCCATTTACCGCATGAACCGGGCACTGGGCATTCCGGAGTGCTTTCCCTGTATTCGGCCGGAGGACCTGCCTCAAATGGCCGCCTGAGCGGAGGCTGACCCCGTATACCCGGTGCCGGTGATTTTCGGCAAGGAGGACTTTATCCGCATGGCCCGCCGGGTGATGCCGTGAACCTTGGCAATTAAAAACGAAAAAAGGGAGGCGGCCTACGAGACGGTTCTGTTTCATAAGCGGCCTCCCTTTTTAATTCCGGGCGTGAAGAGCATCCTTTAATTTTTACGGTTTCGGTGCGCTTTATTCGGTGGTGGTTGGCACCGTATAAATATTGATGTGATTTCCCGCCGGATCAGCCATGCGGAACATATGCCAGCCGTAGGGGCGGAAGAAAGGCTCCTGGGTGACGGCACCGGCTGCCTGCGCCCGGGGATAGATATCCTCCAGAGTCGGCACCTGCAGCTGGAAATGTACGGCGCCGGAGGTGGGGAACGGATTTTCCTGGGTCAGCAGCACCAGCTTTGTGCCGGCGAGATCGTACTTAACGCCCCGGTCCTCCGGCCCCTCGTCCCAACCATAGAACGGTTGTGCCGCAAATACCTGCTCGTAAAAGGTACGGCAGGGCTCATACTGCTCCGACGGCACATAGAGAAGCAGCTGAAAGTCCAGATATGACATGTTCCTTTCCTCCTATTGTGGATTACGGCGATAGGGTGCAAAGGCCTCGCAGGTATCCCGCAGCACACGGGTGCAGACCTGCTCGCCCTCTTGCAGCAGCTTCGCCTCGTCGACGCCGGTCAAATGATCGTCCCGATAAACAACACGGCCATTGATCATGGTGAGCCAGACGGGGCCAGTGACACCCAGCTTGGCAAGCATGGATGCGGGGTCATGGAGAGCACCGGCGTACTCCAGGCGCCGGGTATCGACCATGAAGAGGTCCGCCGCCTTCCCGGCGGCAAGCTGCCCCAGCTCCGGACGCCCGATCATCTCAGCGCCCCCCACAGTGGCCAGCTTCAGCATCTCATAGGGGGAGGGACAACCGCCCCGCTTTTTGCTGAGAAAGGTCTGCATCAGGTATGCCAGACGCAGGGTATCCAGCATATTGGAGCCGTCGTTGGTGGCGCAGCCATCCACGCCGAGGCTTATGGGTATGCCGGCCTTGCGCATACCGGGGATGTCCAAAATCTCGCTGCCGCCCAGCATGGTGGGGGCGGGGCAGTGGGAAATGCCCATGTGGTTTTCCGCCAGCAGAGCATATTCCTCCGGCAGCGTTTCGCGGCCATGGGCCAGCCAAATGTCACTGCCGACAAAGCCGATGCGGCGGCACCATTCCAGAGAGCGGACGCCGAAGCGGCGCACCATGCTGCTGTTTTCCCCCTCGCACAAATGGGTGTGCATATGGACGCCGGCGCTGCGGGCCAGGCGTATGGTCTCCAGGAAGGTGTCCTCGGTGCAGTTGATGGGCTGGCAGGGGGCCAACACGATTTGCCGCATGGAGAAAGGCTCCGGGTCGTGATAGAGCGCCAGCAGACGCTGGCAGTCATCCAGGTACTCCGCTGTTGTCTCGCACATCTCATCGGGAATGGTGCTGCCCTTCCAGCGGGGCAGGGTGTTGGTGCCTCGGGCGGCCACAAACCGAAAGCCCATCAGACGGGCGGCCTCCATCTGCCGGTCCACCCCCTGCTTGCCGGTGGCCGGTGTATAGCAGTACTGGTGGTCTATCGAGCAGGTGCAGCCGTGCTTAATAAGGTCTGCCATACAGGCGGCGCTGGCGTAGAAAATCACATCCCCGTCGATACGGACGAAAACCTTATAGATGTCATCCAGCCACTGCATCAGCGTCAGCCCCGGGCGGTCAATCGTCATCAAATTGCGAACAAATGCCTGGAAAAAATGATGGTGTGTATTAACAAGGCCGGGGTAAACATACTTGCCTGCGGCGTCAATGATTTGGGCGTCACCGGCGGCAAGGTTGCTCCCCACCGCTTCAATGCGGTTGCCGCAGATGAGAATGTCGCTGTTATAGAGCACCCGATCCGCCGGATCGCAGGTCACCACAGCATCCGCGTTTCGAATCAGTATCCTCTCCTTCATGACGGATCCTCTTGCGGCAGCGTGTCCCGATTTTTCATATTGCGGCGATAGGCCAGCACCTCCACCACATTCTTTTCCTCATCGCAGATCTGGAAAATCCGGTCGCCGTACCAGGTGTCGGTAAGCCCCAGCAGCACCTCCACATCGTCACGGCTCTCCAGCCACGCAAAGCAGGCGTTGACATCCTCGGCCTCAATGGTGGTCAGCGCAGGCCCCTGGGGCGTGTTCTCCGTCTTTTGCCGAATATCCGTAAAGCCGCCGGCAGAGCGGAGGCGGCAGCCCCGATCCTCGGGACCCCGATCCCAGGAGGTGACCACGGGCATCTGCATGGAATCCCGGTAAAAGGCGGTGATCTTCTCCAGATCCTCCGCAAAAAGAATGGCGGTATACTCATCGGTAAAGTAGCAGCCGCCGTCATCGGCCCCCATGGGCCGATACTGCTCGGAGCGCTGGTAGACCTCCACCCAGTTGCCCACGGGGTCCTTGATGCAGAAGCTGTATTCGCCCCACGGATGAGACTGCAGGGGGCGGATAACGGTGACCCGAGGCTCCTTTTTCAGGTTGGCGTAGCACAGCTCAATGTCCTTTGCCTCTAACCGCATTCCCGCAGGGCCCTGGGGCAGAGTGGGATGGCGGCAGATCAATTCCAAACGGTTGTCTCCGATCTTGAACTTGCAGCCACGATCCACCGGGCTGGTGTACCAGCCATACATCTGGGGCAGACGCAGCAGATCCCGATAAAAGGACTGCAGGGTGTCAAACTCCCAGGAATAATAAACGATCCTGTATTCTTTGCGCCACATGTTTTTCCCTTTCTATCATCAGTGCATCAAAATTTCTTCTCGCACATTGCGCAGATAGGCGTAGATCTCCACCACATTGCCGCTGGGGTCGTACATCTGGAACAGCCGCCGTGCATCAAAGTCCGTGTCACGCAGCATCCCGGCCTCCTTATAGTCCGGGCTTTGGCTGAACCGGTCGTACAGCTTGTTGACGCTGCTGGCCTCCAGACCAATCATGGACGGGCCCAAGGTGCAGCCTGCCGGACGCCTGCGCAGCAGAAGCTGTGCATCGCCGGCCTGAAGCAGCAGCGCATCTGTCTGCCGCTCCAGCAGCGGAAGCCCCAGCCGGTCGCAGTAGAAGCTCTGCGCCGCCGCCAAATCATCCTCATAAAGCACGCCGGTAAAGGTGCCGGTAAACATATCCGTTTTATCCACATCGCCGCCGCTGCAGGGGCTGTCGTCCTGCAGCAGATGCACCAGATTGCCTTCGGTGTCCCGGAGGGTTACCTGCCGGGCATCCTGAGAGAGGATCTCGATGTGGGGCATTTCCTCCAAAATCCGCTCCATGCACAGAGGCAGATCGGAGCACTGGGCCAAAAACTCACTGTGTCCCTGCCGGGGGGTAAAGGGGATCTGGGTGATCTCCAGCCGTCCGCTGCCCATGTAGAAGCGGTAGCCCTTCTGATCGGGGACGATGGACCAGTTATAGTTGGGCTGCAGGCCCAGTACCTCGCGGTAGAAAAAGACACCGCTGTCATAATCCTTCAGGTGCAGAATATATCTGCATTCGTGAAATGTAATATTCATGCCTTCGATCCTTTCGACTGTGATTCCCCGGCGCTTTTCCGGCGCAGGCAGGGAGCGGAGAGCGGATGGGGGTAGGGGGTGCCATTGGCCGCCGGTGCCCGCATCCGCATACCGGTGAGCTTGATGCCGATCAGCGCAGCCAGATAGGGCAGCATCTGGGTCAGCTGCGTGGCGATGCCGAAGCTCTGCAGGCGCATCCGCAGCGCCTGCATCACGCCAAACAGCAGCGTGGCAAGATAGCCGCCGACGGGAGACCACTGGCCGAACTGGTTGGCGGCAAAGGCCATAAAGCCGGACCCAGCGGACATATCATTGACAAACACATTGGCGGAGCTGAGGCACATGACAGCGCCTCCCATGCCGGCAAAAACGCCTCCCAGAAGCACCGCACGCATTCGCAGGCGGTAGACATTGATGCCCAGCGTGGCCACGGCGGCGGGGTTTTCGCCCACGGCACGAATCCGCAGGCCCCATGCGGTTCGATGCAGCAGATACTGCATAACCGCCACCGCCAGCAGACCCAGATAGATGCAGGCCGGGTAGCCGCTGAGCATGGTGCCCGCTATGGGGATGCGGGAGAGCAGGGGAATATTCACGGCCTGAAAGCCCTCCACCCACGGAGAGATGCCGGTGGTGTCCCACAGGGCACGCATCATCATATAGGCAAAGCCCGGGCCGAAGAGGTTGAGGCCGATGCCGATCACGATCTGCTGGCCGTTGCAGTAAATGGCCAGCACCCCCAGGATCAGCGCCAGAAATGCACCGGCGGCGCAGCCGCACAGCAGCCCTACCCAGGGGCTGCCCGTATAGTAAGAGCCCACGGCGGCGAGAAACCCGCTGAAGAGCATGGAGCCCTCAATGCCGATGTTGATGACACCCGCCCGCTCGCTGATGGTGCAGGCCAGAGTGCCCAGTGCAATGGGTGCGGTCAGCCGGATGGCAGAGGCAAAAAAGTTAGCAAATGAGATCCAAAAATCCATTATTCAGCAGCTCCTTCCTGTTTCCGGCCCCGGCCGACACAACTCTTGAGCCGCTGCCACAGGTGGCCCAGCACATTCCACACATCCGGAGAGGCCACCAGCATGACGATAAAGCCCTGGAGCACGGAGATCATCTCCGTTGTCACCTGACTGGTCAGGCTCATGCTGATGGAGGCGGAGCGCAGCATTCCGAACAGAAAAGCGCTCAGCAGCACGCCCACAGGCGAATTCATGGCAAGGGTGGCCACGGTAATGCCGTCCCAGCCGTACCCGGGGGAGAAGCCCATGACAAAGCGCTTATATACCGCCAGGCACTGGATGGACCCGCCCAGGGCAAACAGGCCACCGCTGATGCACATGGCGGCGATCGTCCGGCCATAGATCGGCAGTCCGGCCTGCTGCATGGCACGGGGGTTGCTGCCCATGGCCCGCAGGGAAAAGCCAAAAGGGGTTTTATACAGCATCCACGTTACAACGGCTACGCAGAATAGCGCCACAAGGATGCCGTAGTTAAACTGCGTGCTGGGGAAAATGCGCGGCAAAATGCTGCCCTCGTTAACAACCACGGTCTCCGTGTTGCTGGCGCCGGGACGCTGAAAATAGCTCTTGACAATATACTCCGTCAGCAGCGCAGCGATGGAGTTCATCATAATGGTGGCCACGGACAGTGAGGTCAGGTTTCGCCCGGCAAACAGGGTGGGCAGAAGTGCCCACAGAGCGCCGGCCCCAAAGCCCGCCAGCAGTGCCAGCAGCCAGCCCCACGGCGCCGGCAGCGGCACCGTCAGGCCCACAATAACGGAGGCCAGTCCGCCCACCAGCACCTGTCCCTCACCGCCGATGTTGAAAACACCGCTCTGGAAGGCCACCGCCGCACCGAGGCCGGTCATGATCAGCGGCAGCATATATGCCAGCACATTCAGAAAGCTCTTGGTGCTGCCGAAAGAGCCGGTCAGTATGCTCCAGTATACGACCAGAGGATCCCGTCCGGTAAGCCGTATGGTCAGCCCAAACAGCACCAACGCCAGAACCAACGAAAACAGCGACAATCGAATCCTTGTTTTTTTCACAGTGTCCCTCCTTGCGCAGATGATAGGTCTCTGCCGATAAGGTGCGGGGCCGAAGGCCAGGCAGGCCTTCAGCCCCGTGTTGTGCGCTTGGCGATTTATGCCGCCTTCCACACCTTTGCTTCTTCAATGGTGCTGGGGACTACGATGGTGCCGTCCTTGATGGCAGCCACCGCCGCATTGTACTTCTCCATCACATCAGCGGGGATCTGATAGGCAGAGCCGTCAAAATCCAGGTACAGGCTGTCCTCTGCCAGACCCTTTTCAATGGCACCGGCGGTGAACTTACCGTCCATGACATCCTGAATCGCTTCCTGAGCGCAAGCGGGGAAGTCCCGGATGGCGCTGGCAATGTTGGTCTGGGGGGCGTCCGCATTCAGGTTGCCGTCAAAGAAGACGGTCAGGAAGTTCTTCTCCTTGCCGGCATTGAGGATACCCAGACCGCCGGCACTGGCGGTGTGGTATATCAGGCTGGCGCCCTGCTCATGCATGGATGTGGCCAGCTCATAGCAGCCGTTGACCTCTGCCCAGCCGTTGGCGTAGTCCACCAGTACCTGGCAGTCAGGGTTGGCATAGTGGGCTCCGGCGATCATACCGGCAGCACCCAGATTGCACAGGGGGATGTCGTGGGCGCCAATAAAGCCCAGAGTATTGGTGTCGGACAGGCTGGCACCCAGGAAGCCGGCCAAAAAGCCCAGCTCCTGATCACGCCATGTGTAGCTGCGGATGTTGTCACCCTCCACCACAGCGTCCAGGATCACAAACTTCTGCTGCGGATAGTTAGGGGCCACATTTTCCAGGCTGGAGCTCTGGCTGCCGCCCAGGCAGATGATGAGGTCGCAGTCTCCACTGTCGGCATAGCCGGATATCAGGCCCTCGTACTCGGCGTCATCCTTGGGCTCGGAATATACCCACTGGATGCCCATGGTGCTCTCCGCTTTCTTCATGCCGTCATACAGCGCATCGTTAAAGGACTTGTCTCCCAGGCCGCTGGAGGCGAACACAACGGCGACCTTGGTGCCTTTCTCGGAATCGTCACCTGCCGAATCCTTGTCGGACTTCCCGCAGGCCGCCAGGGACAGCATCGAGCAGACCACCAGCAGCATGGACAGCCACTTTTTCACATTTGTAAACTTCATCTTAGTTCCTCCTTGGTTAGTTCTAAGCTGCCGTTTAATCGGCAGCAGGATCAATAAAGGATCGATCAGTGGGCTTCGCCCAGCATCATGCGTCCTAAGGCCTCACGGGTGGCATTGTCTGCATCCACAAATCCCATGATCTGCCCACGGAACAGCACCATGATCCGGTCTGAGACCTTGATCAGCTCATCCAGATCGCTGGAAATGAGCAGCACGGCGCAGCCCTGTTCCGCCGCTGCCAAAATGCGGCCTTGGATGTAATCCGCCGAGGCGATGTCAACGCCCCGGGTAGGCTGCGCGGCAATGAGCATCCGGCAGCCCCGGTCAAGCTCCCGGGCGACGACGATTTTTTGTTGATTGCCGCCGGAGAGGGTGCCGACCACAACCGACTCATTGGTGGCCGCAATGCTGTAATCGGCGATCTTAGCCTGCGCATCACGGCGGGCGGCCGCCCAGTCCTCCAGCAGCGGGCTTTTGGCATAGGGCTTTTCGTCGTAGGCATTCAGCAGCATATTTTCAAAGAGCCGCATACTGAGGATGAGGCCCATGCCTTGCCGGTCATCGGGAATGCTGCCCACGCCTGCATCACGAATCTGCTTGGTTGTGCGGCCGGTGATCTCCCGTCCGTCCAGCAGAATGCTGCCGGAGGAGGAGCGGCAAAGGCCCAGAAGGGCCTGCGCCAGAGGCGTCTGTCCGTTGCCCTCGATGCCCGCTACGCCCAGCACCTCGCCGGAGCGAATGGAAAAGGTGACATTTTGCACAGCGGCGCCGCCACGGCTCTGCACGCTGAGGCCCTTTACCTGCAGCACCTCTTCCTCCCCAATGGGGTGGGGCCGACGGCGCCCGGTAGGAACCGTTTTGCCCACCATCATCTGCGTCAGCTTTTCCATACCGGTTTCCTGAGGGGTGGTGGTGCCGATGATCCGGCCCTGCCGGATCACGGTCATGCGGTCTGCAATTTGATAGACCTCCCGCAGCTTATGCGTAATGAAGATTGTGGACTTGCCCAGCTCCCGCAGGCGGCGCAGCACATCAAACAGCGCGTCGGACTCCTGAGGCGTCAGCAGGGCGGTGGGCTCGTCGAAAATCAAAATGTCCGCCTTGCGATACAGCAGCTTGACGATCTCCACTCGCTGGCGCTGCCCAATGGTCAGTTTGTCCACCAGCGCATCAGGGTCTATGTCTAAGCCATAGGAAGCGGCCAGCTCCCGGATACTGCGTGACGCTTCCTGCTTTTTCAGCCGTCCGCTTCTGGTCCTGACCTCCTGCCCCAGGGTAATGTTTTCCGCCACCGTCAGGTGCGGAATCAGCATCAGCTCCTGGTGTACCATACCGATGCCGTGGGCAATGGCGTCAGCAGGGCTTTTCAGCACCACTGGCCCGCCGGAAAGGAACATCTGACCCTCATCGGGCTGCTCGATGCCGTAGAGCATTTTCATCAGTGTGCTCTTTCCTGCACCGTTTTCCCCCAGAAAGGCGTGTACCTCGCCGCGGCGCAAGGTGAAATTGATGTGATCGCTGGCCTGTACGACACCGTTATAGCACTTGCACAGGTCAACACACTGCAAAACAATGGGGGCCTCGGTGGCGGTTTGCGTGTGTTCGGCTATCATAGGATCCTCCTTTCAGGGTCGCTCCCTCCATTGGTTGATACGGACAAGCAGTCCGGTTCTTTTCCATGGGTGGTATTTTGCGTGAACTCATTATACGCCTGTACCCGTAGAATTTGAAGAACAAATAAGCGATGCAAAGCCATCGGTAAGACCGATGGCTTTCAGGCAAAAACAGGGTTTTGGGGAAGTTAATTTATAGTGCCGGAGGTTGCTTTTTAACAAAAATGCTGCTAAAATCAGGAAGATGTCCCACAATTACCATTCCAGAGGTGTCGGTTGGGGCAAACAGTGGCGAGAGGTCTCCATCTGCGACAACAGCGCAAGTATGAGGTGAAAACGATGACATTAAAGCAAATACTATATGTCCGGGCCGTCAGCAAGGCAGGCTCTATCGGCAAGGCAGCAGAGGCGCTGTTCATCTCCCAATCCAGTCTATCCGAGTCGATCCGAAACTTGGAGCGGGAATATGGTATGGTTCTTTTTGAGCGAACCAGTAAGGGCATATCGCTGACGCGCCAGGGAGAGGCATTCCTGAAGGACACACAGCTGCTGACAAATATCTACCAGGATTTGGATGACAAGTATAAAAACCACAAGGGGGAGTGCGAGTATTTTTGCGTATCTTCCCTGCACCATGTCTCCGGTATTGATGCCTTTGAGCACATTGTATGCCAGCCTAAGAATCAAAAATATCATCTGGGATATTTTGAGGGAAACATGGATCAGGTGCTGCAGGATGTGGAAACGAATCGCTCCGACATCGGCGTGCTGTTTTTCACCAGTGACAGCCGCAGCGCCATTATCAAGGCATGCAATCGGCGGAATATATTTTTTCAGCATCTGAAATATGATCTGCTGCATATTTACATCCAGAATACGCATCCCTTAGCCGAGTGTAAAAGCGTTACACTGGCGGATATCCAGCAGTACCCGTTTATTTCTTATGAGGAGTGTCATCCCTCCTCGGCCCGATTCACGACGACCAGACGCCAGTGGAACCCCCAGCAGCAGATCATCTCGGTATCCGACCGGGCGATGGCGTATTCACTGCTGGCACTGGGCGATGCCTATGTGACCGGCTCCGGCTATCTGACACAAGAGGATCGCCGCCGCGCCTTGGTCAGTGTGCCCATCACGGATTTGGGGCAAATCGAGATCGGGTATATCTGTAACCCCTCTCGAGTACTGTCAGAATTGGCGCTGGAATATATTGAGTGGCTGAAGATAATCACCGTGTGACAGGCGCTATTCGCCCTATAGGCAAGCCGTATTTACCGCAAGGGTAAGAGCATACGGCCACTTTACTTCAAGCCCTCACCCATAGAGCAGAAATAGGCAAAGAAAAAGATCCTGTTTTCGATAGAAAACAGGATCTTTTGTCATGCTGGGCGGATTCGAACCGCCGACCTCATCCTTACCAAGTGATAAAAGTCCTCCCAGCCCTTGATTTGTAAGGCTTTGTGGGCATTTTTACCGCAAAAAGGATGAGGTCGGAAACTCTTTGCTCCATGTGTTCCGTCCGCTCGTTTCCCCGTGTGGGTCACGGTGTGGGTCAACGCCGCAAAGAGCAGCGGTGTGGGTCAACTTTTGGCGGGGCGAAAATCGTTTCATTTTGCGCTGCTGTAGACAATAAAAGGGTACCTTGCTAAAAGTATAGAGCCACCGGGCGGAGAAAGGCTCTCCCGCCAGACGGCTCTTTATTTTCGCAGTCGTTTCCCGTATGGGTCAAAATGTGGGTCAAGCGGAAACCTCTGCGTCAAAAAAACGCGGACAGGTTTCGCCGTCATAGTTTGCTTTGCTGTTTCTCGCTCATAATGTCTTGCCAGCTCAGGTGTTTTCGCATCCAAGGCCACAAGTTCTCCGGCCCATGTTTTCAGGCCATAGATGTCAAATTTACTGTTTGAGATATACTCGCTGGTCCAATCCGTCTGCTACCGGGGTTCTTTTATCGTTGTGGCAGCATCCTGTGGTTCTATTGGTTTAATCGCTACAGGCACCTGCTGATTGGTAGCATCATAAACGAACGGTCGAAACTGCACGATCCTTACCTCTTAAATAGTATACCATAGTTTTTGCAAAATCTGAAGCAGAAAATTGAAATCAGTGTCGTCAATTTTTATTCCAATATCGCACCGCTGCAAACAAAAAACAGCACCCCCGGGGTCTCTTGTCATGCAAGAGACCCCGGGGGTGCTGTTTTATTTTGCCGCTTAGGTTTTTCTTTTTGGCTTACGCCTCCCGCTCCTTACGCTTCAGGACGAAGGCTGCGGCGAGAAGTGCCGTGGGCAGGGCGATGACCCAAACCAGTACGCCGGTATCGCCGGTGGCCGGAGTGCCGCCGTTGTTGGTGCCGTTGCCGCTATTGTCGCCGCCGGAGGTGCCGCCGGTCTGAATGGTCACATCGCTCATGTC
>DXUR01000390.1 GCA_019417795.1 Clostridiales bacterium
AGGCAATGTCGCCGGTGACGTTCAGGCAGGTACGGCCCATGTCGAACAGACGGTCCACAGCCACGATCAGGCCAATGTAAGCCACGGGGATGCCGATGGCTTCCAGCACCATGGCCAGCATGATCATACCGGCGCCGGGAGTACCGGCGGTGCCGATGGAGGCCAGCGTAGCGGTGACCACAATGAGGATCATCTGGCTCAGGGTCAGCTGCATACCGGCACAGGTGGCCAGGAACACAGTGGCAACGCACTGATAGATGGCGGTGCCGTCCATGTTGATGGTGGCGCCCAGAGGCAGCACGAAGGAGGAAATATCGTCCTCAGCGCCCAGAGCATCGGCGCACTCCTTGGAGACCGGCAGGGTCGCGGCGGAGGAGGTGGAGGTAAAGGCGAAGATCATAGCCGCGGAAGCATTCTTGAAGAACTTGACGGGGCTGATGCCGGCAAACGCCTTGGCGGAAACAGAATAGACCAGCAGGGCGTGGAGAATGTAGCCGATGTAGGCGCACAGAATGACCAGCGCCAGAGAGCCGAGGATCTCAGCGCCCTGGGTGGCAACCACCCAGGTCATGTAGGTAAACACACCGATGGGACTCAGGGAGATGATGAATTCCATCAGCCGCTCTACCACGGCATAAGCGGAGGTCACCATGTCCCGGACCAGCTTGGACTTCTCGCCGGCAGCCAGAATGGAGCCGCCGAACAGCAGGGCAATGACGATGACCTGAAGCATATTGGCTTCGGTAAACGCCTTCCACATGTTGGTGGGGAAAATGGCAACCAGAGTCGCCATGAAGCCGGCGTATTCCTTGGCCTCGTACTCGGCAGCCTGGGCAGCCTCGCTGAGGTTGGGGAACAGGCCCGCGTTGTTGAACACCGTTGCCAGAACCAGACCGATGACGCAGGCCACGGCAGTGGTGACCATGAAGTAGAGAATGGTCTTCCAGCCCACGGCGCCTACCTTTTTCATGTCGCCCATGGAGATGATGCCGTCGATCATAGACAGCAGCACCACAGGCACCACGATGAACTTCAGCAGGTTGACGAAGATATCACCGAAGGGCTTGATGTAGCTGGTGGTGAAGCCGGCTGCGCCGGTGAAGTAGAACATCAGACCGACAACGATACCCAGTACCAGAGCAATAAAGATCTGTACCGGCAGGGACAGTTTTTTCTTTTTTTCCATAGAATACGCTCCCTCTTTCACACTTTTTAATACGCTGTGCGTAAAATTCACAGAAATTTACGCAAATATGATTGGAGATATTATAGCGGTATGCCGGGAACTTGTAAAGTCCGCACTAATAAAGTTATTTATTTTGTGCAAAATCCCATCTGTTTCACTGGATCATTCGTCAAAATAGAGATTCTATGGGCGTTTTTTGCTTATTTTGCCCGTACACGGAAGCCGCAGAAACGGATGGCGGCTTTTGCAAGCTCCGCAGTGGGATCCACCACGGGGACCGTCAGGCCCACGGCCTCCGCAGCCAAGGGCAGTTCCGTGCAGCCCAGCAGGAACACACCGGCCCCACGGGTCATCATATGCTCCACCACGGTCAAAAGATCCGCCCGGTAAGCGTCCGGACCTTTTCCGGCTTTGACGCCGTCATAGATGACCCGCATGAGGGCATCCTGCTCTTCTGTCTCCGGGATCAGGTACGGCACACCGGCTTCCCCGAGGGCATTTTGATACAGTTGAGCGGAAAGCGTCCCCTTTGTGGCCAGAATTCCCACGGTTTTTCCGGGGAACTGGGCTTTGCAGGCTTCCGCAGCGGCGGTGAGAATGCTGAGGAAGGGGATCTCTGTCATAGCCTGGAGCCGGGGCAGGAAGTAATGGGCGGTGTTGCAGGGCATGATGACACAGTCTGCACCGCAGGCTTCCAGATTCCGGAGGGCACTTGCCATTTCCGGTACCGGGTCCGGGCCGTTGCTGAGGATGGCGGCGGTGCGGTCGGGAATGTTGGCATTGCTGTCGATGTACACCCGGATATGATCCCGGTCCGTTTCCGCCTCCGTCAGCAGAGTGATCTTCTGAAACAGGTCGGCGGTGGCCAGAGGGCCCATGCCGCCTAAAATACCGATGGTCTTTTTCTCACACATATTACGCACCTCAACTCCAGAATTCCGGGAATAAAAGCTCACTGCCCACCTTTATGGTCAGCAGGAGCAGGACTGCGATCACCGTGGGCCGGACGATCTTGCTGCCGTTTTTGATAGCCAGACCCGCACCGATATAGTGCCCTAGAATGGACGCCACGGAGGAGATCAGGCCAACGCCCACCAGCACATACCCGGCCCGCAGGGCGGTGAACAGGCTGCCCAGATTGGAGGCCAGATTGACCACCTTTACGCCGCCGGCCGCGTGGCGGGTATCCAGCTTGGCGAAACGCACCAGCGCGATCATCATGAAGGTGCCGGTGCCGGGGCCGTAATACCCGTCATATCCGCCGATGACAAAGGCCGAGCCCCAGATGATGAGCCGCCGCAGCCAAGGGTCCAGCGGCGCTGTTTCATCCGGCCACTTCCGGGTCCGCAGGGTGATGAACGCTACCACCGGCAGCACCACCAGCAGCAGGTATTTCAGCACTACCGCAGGGGTGTGGTGCTGGAGCCAGGTGCCGCAGACGGAGCCGGTCAGGGATAACGCCACCGCCGGGGCAAAGAGCTTCCAGTCCACCAGTCCCTGATGGATGAACCGGGCTGTGGAAAAAATCGTGCCGATGCCGGAGGAGAGTTTATTCGTCCCCAAAGCGTTATAAATGGGAAGGTTTGAGAGGCCCATGAGATAGGTAGGGACGGTGATGATCCCGCCGCCTCCGGCGATGGCGTCCATAAACGCGCCTAAGAAAACGCCGACGCAGATCAGCAGTACCACCCAGAGGGCTACGCCGTCCACCGTGATGTCAGTCAGGAAGGAAATCATGAAAACTCCTTGTTTACGGCCCACGGGGCCTGAATTTTGCTGTCAGGCCAGTGGGTCCGACAGATGGAATGTACTCATCTTAACAGACCTTAAACGCCTTGTGCACCGGCATATTCTACAAGAAGCGGGAACAAAAACTGGAAAAATAAGACAAATCGGACAAAGAGTGTCTTTCCTTTTCGACACCCTCTTACCTTGACGCTTTCGGCTATCCGGCGGTATAATATGAAATTAAAGTATGACATTTGTAAAATGACTTGCGGCTGCCTTGACGTAATCGTTTTAAAATGCTACCCTCAGTATGAGAAAAAATAATACGGCAGCAGAAAGGGGGACTCATGGCAGATCAGACTCAACTGTATCACAGCGGCAGCCTGACGGACGGCTGGCGGCTCTTCGGTGCGCATCCTGCCACAGAGGGAGACGTCCACGGCTGGTGGTTCAACGTTTGGGCGCCTCATGCAAAGGCTGTTTCCGTAGTTGGAGATTTTAACGGCTGGGACCTGACCGTTGATCCACTTACCCAAAAGGGCGAATTCTGGCAGGGCTTTCTTCCGGACCTGCCCGTCTATACCAGCTATAAGTATGCCATTACCGGCGAGGATGGCAGAGTTCACTACAAGGCGGACCCCTACGGGTTCCATACGGAGACCCGCCCCGGCACCGCCAGCAAGCTCTATGACATTGAGCATTTTTCCTGGACGGATGAGGATTTCCGCCGTAATAAGCAGCCGGTGTACCATCAGCCGCTGAATATTTACGAGGTCCATCTCGGCTCGTGGCGGAAGCATGAAAACGGCGAGTTCCTGGATTACCGGGATATGGCCCGGCAGTTGGCGGCTTATGTGAAGGAGATGGGCTACACCGCCGTGGAGCTGCTGCCGGTG
>DXUR01000391.1 GCA_019417795.1 Clostridiales bacterium
TTGTGCTGCGTGTCCAGCCGCTTTGTTCTCCGATTTCTTTCTGCGTCAAGTGCTGGAAGTAATATAAAAAGATTTCCTCCTGCGTCTGTTCCGGCAATCGGGCAAGAGCTGCCGCAAGAGAACAGCTATCTAAAAGTATCGTCTGCCCTCGAACAGAAAACGGATAAGTTTCGCCATAGTCCGGCGCTTGAAAATACTCGTCTGTGGTGCTTAGTAGGACAAACTTTTCTTCGGTCAAATATTCAAGGGAGATTTCCCGTTTCCACCTCGCCGCCAGCATACGGGCAGCGTCAAAGGACGCATGGCGAATAACAATCCGACAATAGGTATCATGGGTATAGCGGATATGTTCTTTATAGGCTTCCTGTTCAGTCATGGAAACTCCCCCTTTCTTTGATTATGGGAAAGGGCGGCAGCACTTTTGGCTGTCGCCCCTTGATTACCCACCAGCAAGGACAGTTGGGGCTGTCAACGGTGGGCGCAGCCCATTTACTTGCCGTTGACTGGCTCGACTGGGTTTGCTATCTCGTTTAGTATTCCTTTTTCTTGAAAATACTAACGGTCAAAGGATAAGATAAAACATATACCAATAACGAACAGGCAAGTATAGCAATTCCTCCGCATATAAGCTGCGGTGCAGTCATCTTGGGAAATAACGTATTTATGAGAGTAGAAAGCCCCATAACAATTCCAATACCGCAAAGTAAGCTGATTATCAGAAAAACTTCGTTTCGTTCCTCTCCGCCCAAATAAAACAGCGGGAAAAATATTGCTCCCATAAACAGACTAATTCCGATTCCGATAACGAACAGCATGAAAATATCTACATTTCTGTCAAGGGTAACGCCATGCAGCATAATGGAAAGTGCCACGCCAATTCCCGCATAAGCTATTCCCACAATCAACCATAGAATTTGACTTATAAAATAGCTTTTCACAATGTCTGACCGTTTTACAGGAGCAGTCAACTTATATTTGCTCCATTTTGTAGAGCTTTCTTTCCTCAAACCCGCAATCGCATTTAGGGAAAAGCCAATCATTCCTAACAGCGCATAACCCATAAGCAAAGAGGGGCTGATAACAGCGACAACAAAAATGCCTAACAGCAACATAAACACGGAAAATGCCTTTGCATTTGAACGTACAGCAAAGTAATTATTTTTAAGTAGCCCTTTCATACTCGTTCCCCCTTTACTAAAAGCAGCATAATTTCATCAACGGAAACATGGTCTATGACAACGCCTTTATATTTTCTCTGTGCTTCTTTCCCGTTGGAAACCAGCACATCAATTTGAAAATCACGTTTCCGATAGGCAAGAATATCTTTCGGGTCTAATGCAAGGAATTGACTTTCCTTGCAGCGCATAACAGCATAGTTATATACCAAATCATTTTTTGATACGGTCATAATGAGCTTGCCATTATGGATAAAAGTGATGTAATCCGCAACCTTTTCCAAATCGCTTGTGATATGGGAAGATAACAGGATTGAGTGATTTTCTTCCTGCACAAATTCCAGAAAAACGTCCAGCATTTCATCACGCATAATCGGGTCTAAGCCGCTGGTCGCTTCATCCAAAATCAATAATTCCGGGTGGTGCGCCAGTGCAGCGGCAATCGCCAGTTTCATTGTCATTCCTCTGGAATAATGTTTGATTTTCTGCTTCGCTGGCAGGTGGAAGTCCTCTAAATACTTCTGGAACAGGGAATTGTCCCACTGTGTATAAAGCCCCTCCATGACTTCGGATAGCTGCTTTGCTGTCCAGTAAGCGGGAAAATTGTCGCCGTCATAGACAACACCAATTTTTTCACGCAAGCTCGTATCTGCGTCCAGCATTTCCTGTCCAAACAGCTTTACCGTTCCGCTGTCTTTCGTGATTGTATTCAGAATACAACCAATCGTCGTAGTTTTTCCTGCTCCGTTTTCTCCGACAAATCCTAAAATAGCCCCATACGGTAGGGAAAAGGTCACATTTTCCAATGTGAAATTTGACTTGGGAAATGTCTTGGAAACTTGCTGTAATTCTAAAATATTTTCCATGCTCATTCGTCCTCCTGATAGAATAAAGCCAACAACTCCGTCAATTTTTCAAGGGAGATATTACTTGTCCGTCCAATCTCAGCGGCGGCTTGTAAATGTTCCTCTGCAATACGTTGTTGTTCCTCTTGATAAAATTCTTTGTTTTGTGCTGACACAAAACTCCCTCTGCCTACTGTGGTTTCTATGAAACCGTCCCTTTGCAAATCTTCATAGGCTTTCTGTACAGTAATGACGCTTACATGGATTGATTTTGCCAATGCCCGCATTGAGGGGATTGCGTCTCCGGCTTGCAGTTCCCCGCTCATTATCATAGCTTTAATCTGTGATGTGATTTGCTCGTATATCGGCTTGTTGGCGTTATTACTGATGATGATTTCCATAACTCACCGCCTTTGCTTTTGAATTGTACTTAATGTACAAGTACATTATAACATATATATAATCATAGTCAATCCTCAAAATAAAATTGCCAGATACAGTTATTAAAAATAGCTGTATCTGGCACTAGGAATAGGGGAGCTGCTGCCTATCAAATTGTTGTGTGTTACTTTACCGCACATGAGCATTGGAGCCCGGGTTATCCGAGCCGTAGCCCTCCAGCAGATTAACCACGCCCCACACGCCAAGGCCAGCACCGAGAGCAATAACGAGGGTCTGTAAAGTGTCGATTGCAGATGAGAAAAATGCCATATAAGCCTCCATTTCTCCGGGATTTTCCCGGTAACAAAAAAGCCGCCCTTGCAGGCGGCAGGTTACAAACTTCGGGACACTTTGTCTCGAAGCGTTTATGCAAAGGCGTCTGGATCGTCGATGTCATCATAGTTGAGGATGTCCTCGTCCTCTTCCGTGAGTGCATCGTCCGGCACAGTCACCTCATACATCGTACACGCCTCGTTCAGACCGGGCCGCCTGCGGCGGTTAATGAGCCTGTCGAGGTCAAAAGCGTTTTTCTGTTTATCGGCCTCCGCCGTATAACGGTAGTTCGGATGCCGTTTCAGATCATACTTGGGAGAGAAGAACGGGGGCAGGCCCCGAAGCTGCAAAATACATTTATCTCCCGGCATGGTTGCAAGTTCGGCTGGGGTCATCAGTTCCCGGCCCAGCCGCTGGGTATTTTGACTGTAGCTTTCCGACTGACCACGGGAGCGGCTGTCGGTCTGCATACTGATTGTGGCTTTTCCCAGCCAGTTCTCGGATATTTCCTTGATGGTGCTGGCTTCGCGGCCACCGAGGAACACCACGCTGTCCATGTTGCCGAGGATTGTCTCGGCGTGTTTATCGTAAATGGCCTTGCACTGTGCCAACTGCTGATATAGCAGGCAAAGACTCACCTCGCGGGAGCGGATAACCGCGACCAGCTTTTCGAGCTGGGGCACCTGTCCCGTGTTGGCTGCCTCGTCCCACAGCACTCGTACATGGTGCGGCAGGCGGCCACCGTGAACATTGTCCGCCCGTTCACACAGGAGGTTGAACATCTGCGAAAAAGCAAGCGCCACTAAAAAGTTGTAGGTCTGCGTGGTATCGGAAATAATGAAGAATACCGCCGTTTTCCGATCTCCGATGCGGTCAAGCTCCAATTCGTCATAGGCCATGACTTCACGAAGCTGCGGGATGTCAAAGGGAGCCAGCCGCGCACCGCAGGAAATTAAAATGCTTTTTGCCGTCTTGCCAGAGACAAATTGTCAAGGACTTTTTAATCAAATTCACAAAAAATCCACAAAAAAGGTGCCAGAAGCACCGTATGGCTCCTGACACCTCGTTTGAT
>DXUR01000392.1 GCA_019417795.1 Clostridiales bacterium
TCTATGATTGATGCAGTCACAGGAGCAACACCGAAGTCAAAAAAGGCGGCTCAAGCCTCCGCACAGTTGGAAGGCTCTTATGTTCTCGGTATTAATATGATGTCAGATGGTCTCGACAACGAGAACACCCGGAATAAATTAAAAGAATTGGCACTGGACGATTCGGAAACAAATGAAACAGATCTCATGAAAACGGACATTAGTTTTCGGTTATATGTATCTGAGACGGATTATCCGCTTGTCAGTTATGCTAAGAAACTCTGTGACAGGTTGAAACAGGCCGGTTTTTTCGTAGATCTGAAAGAGTACAGTAACACAATGATGCTATCAAGAGTGGTAAGTGGAAAGTATGATGTATTCCTGGCATCGGATGATTTTATTGACGTTACAACGCTAACACAGATGGACTATATGATCATGGACAGCGAAGAAATGAGGTGAGCGGGAATTTATGAGAAAATGGAATACGATTTTGTCTGTTTTAATGCTTCTCATTTTTATGATTCATGGAATCATGGGCAGCTTTATGCTGAACGGAGTTGGAAGTAGCGCAGGGAAACTTCTTGCATGGATTGGTGTTGGTATTCTTGTTGTGCATACGGTGATTGGTGTCATCCTGACAGTTCAGAGTTTACAGACAGCGAAGCAATCCGGAAAAATGTATCTGAAACAGAACGCCATATTCTGGGCGAGACGAGCCAGTGGGCTGGCAATACTGATCCTGCTGTTCTTCCATATTGGCTTGTTTGGAAAGGTGCAGAATGGGACATATATTTTGTTCCCTTTTACAACGGTAAAGATGGTAACTCAGCTTTTGTTCGTGGCGGCAATCTTTGTTCATATTTTTATCAATATCCGCCCATTGCTCGTATCGCTGGGAATCATCAGTTATAAAGAACGAAGGGGTGATATTTATTTGATTCTTTCGGTGCTCCTTCTGTTTATAGCGGGCGCAGTTATTTTCTATTATATTGGGTGGCAATATCTATGAGTAAGACAATTATTATTATAGGTGCTGGACTGGCAGGACTTTCAGCGGCTTTGCAGGCAGCGGAAAATGGATGCAATGTAAAACTGGTTTCCTCCCTTCCGTCAGAGCGGGCACAGTCTGTTATGGCGGAGGGCGGTATCAACGCAGCTTTGAATACAAAAGATGAAAACGATAGTCCCGAAGAACATTTTACAGATACAATAAAGGCAGCATGTGGTCTGGCAGATCCAAATGCAGTTTGGGGAATGACACAGGCAGCACCGGAGCTGGTGCACTGGCTGTTAAAACTTGGAGTTCAATTTAACATGAGCGGCTATGATGATGTGGATCTGCGGAATTTTGGCGGGCAGAAAAAGAAAAGGACTGCTTTTGCGCAGAGCGATACCGGGAAGCAGATCATGACAGCTATGATAGACGCTGTTCGCAGGAAAGAAGCATCTGGTATGGTAGAACGGTTCAGCCATCATTCTTTCCTAACACTTCGTCTGTGTGACAATATTTGTTGTGGCTGCGTAATCAGGGATGAATACAGTCAGGAGACTGTGGAATTACCGGGGGATGCGGTTATTGTTGCCACCGGTGGTATGCACGGATTGTTTGGAAATACAACGGGTTCGCTGAGCAATACAGGAGAAGTCACCGCAGAATTGTTCCGGCTTGGTGTTCCTCTGGCAAATGGCGAGATGATCCAGTATCATCCGACAACTGTGAAATGTGGTGGAAAACGCATGCTCATCAGCGAGGCGGCCAGAGGGGAAGGTGGCAGGTTGTTTGCCATGAAAGATGGAAAACAATGGTATTTCATGGAGGAAAAATACCCGGAGCTTGGAAATCTGATGCCACGAGATATTACCGCCAGAGAGATATGGAAGGTCAGCCATGAATCAGAGGTATTTCTTGACATGACGGAAATATCGGAGGAGATTATTTCAAATAAGCTATCTGGTCTGGCAGACGATTGTATGACCTATCTGCATAAAGATATACGAAAGGAACCGGTGTCTGTTTTACCGGGAATTCACTATTTTATGGGAGGCATTCTGGTGGATGAGCAGCACAGAACGCCGATTCAGAATCTTTACGCTGCCGGAGAATGCTGTGCCCAATATCATGGTGCCAACCGTCTTGGTGGAAATTCTCTGTTAGGAGCGTTATACGGAGGACGTGTTGCGGCAAAATCAGCATGCGAACAGGCAGATGTAGTAGATCTATCTTGTGCGACACAGATAGATTTTCCACCAGCGTCCCAAATTTCAGAAATAAAGCAATTAAACAAAGTGATGCAGGAGACTATGGGCGTTGTCAGAAATGAGAATACGTTGTTAAATGGGATTCAAACGGTACAAGCGCTGACAGGAAATCTTCCATTGCTTGGCATGGCAGTTCTAAAGAGTGCTCTTGCAAGAAAAGAAAGCCGTGGTGCACACTGGCGGGAGGATTATCCGAAGAGCAATGACGATGATTACCTTAAAACAACGGTAGCCAGATTTGATGGAAAGCAGATACAGATTTCCTTTGTACCTGTTCCAGAAAGGCGGTGATTCACTTGGTATATAAAATAAGAATCAGGCGGCAGGAGAGTCAGAAAGCAGACAGTTATTGGCAGGAATTTGAGTTTGACGGAAGCAGAAACAGCTCTGTTGCCACTGTTCTAAAGGAATTGAACAGTAGAACCCCTTTGAAAGATAACTCAGGGAATATAGTTACTCCCATCAGCTGGGAATGTAGCTGTATGGTGCGAAAATGTGGGGCTTGCGCCATGCTGATTAACGAACGTCCGAGGCTGGCATGCTCTACATTTCTACATACGTTAAAAGGTTCTACAATCACCTTGGAACCTTTAAGCAAATTTCCGCTTGTAAGAGATTTGATCGTTGACCGGTCAATTCTGTTTGAAAATTTGAAAAAACTGAACCTTTGGCTTGAAAGTGAAGCTTATATGAATCCGTGGACACATGAACCGAGATACCAGTCGGCACGCTGTCTGATGTGTGGCTGCTGCCTTGAAGTGTGTCCTAACTTCTCTGCAAATGGGACTTTCGCAGGCGCTGTTGCTGCAGTCAACGCATTTCGGATTCTGAATGAAGAACAGGAAAGCACTCATTTGAATGAGATTTCTGCTGAATATAAGAAGAAATATTTTGAGGGATGCGGGAAGTCGTTATCTTGTCATGATATTTGTCCGATTGGTCTGCCTGTGGAAGAACTGCTTGTAAGGTCGAATGCAGCGGCTGTTTGGGGCAAATAAAATGGATGATAAAAGCTATAATGAATGTATGAAGAGAATCAAAAACTTGATTCTCTTTTTTAAAACACATACATTGGCAAATATCTATGTATATATTATATTGAACATAGACAATGATCAATGTGAGGTGTCAATATGAATGCAATGGATGTGGCTTTGATATGCAAGGCTTTGGGCGATGCGAACCGGCTGGAAATTGTACAGATGCTGTCGGATGGAGAAAAGTGCGGGTGTAAACTTTTGGAAAGATTTGAAATTACCCAGCCAACTTTATCCCATCATATGAAGATATTGGTAGGATGCGGCCTTGTGAATGATCGTAAGGAAGGAAAATGGCATCACTATTCTTTGAATTGTGAGACATTGATGAATTACAAACACTTTATAGAATCCCTTACTTGCCTTGGATGCGGTGACGGGGATTGTTGTAAATAATTTAAGGAGAGCAGATATCATGAAAAAAGAATCAAATTCAGGAATTAGTTTTTTCCAGCGTTACCTGACTGTAACCTGCCAAACATCAATCTGGGGCAGTTGCAGATAATTCTCGCAGCAGCGGGCTTAC
>DXUR01000393.1 GCA_019417795.1 Clostridiales bacterium
TAAGCACCTCCTGTTTCGTGAAAATATTCAGGACAAAAGGATATGGCAGAGCATCTTGTGAAGATACCCTGCCACATAGTTTTCATCCTGAAACTATATAGTAAGTTTCTTTTGGGTTTGTTTCATTGTCCGGCATATTTGCAGCTCGCGCCCCTGCCAGAAGAACTTTGCAGTTCCGGGAATGCTGCGGACTACCAATGGTCAATCGGTATCATGGGACTCTCACCCCTCCGAGGATCGCTCCGAGCCGCCCCTTCAAAGAAAAGACGGAAGTATCATTATACCCGGCATCTGCATCGTCGCAAGCAGCCGCACCACACGACTGTTATAGCTCTCCGGAGGTCGCTCACTCCCTTTCGGGAGGTCTTGGCGTCGGAAGCTGTGTTGCTTCGCAGAAGCGGAAAGATCCGCAGCACTGAACTATTCAGTTTTCAAGGAGCAGTGAAGTGGTCTGATTGACCCTTTCACTTTACAACGGACATCTTTTTGCCGTTTGTTGAGTACCGCTCAAAAAATTCTTTGAAATTTTTTCTGCACCGCTGCTTTGAGGTCAAATGCAGCTCTGATGCCGATGCCTTTCCTTCGGGCAAACTCTCGAAGAGTCAGCCCTTCACGGGTCATCGCAAGATACAATTCGCGCTGCTTCTCGGTCAGAATGGAAAGAAGCTCCTTCTCTTTGAGGGCGGTGATCAGTTCCTCCATGCAGTCGCGGGAGTCTGCCAGCCATGCAGCGGACTTCACATCGTCCTCCGGTATAGCGTCAAGGGACAGCACGGTATCAGAAATTTTCTCTGCGCCGTCCTCATCCTCAGAGGTGTTGTCAGAGCCATACGAGCGTCTGATCCGCTTTTCCTCTGCGCGAAGGATTCTCATAACCTTGCGGTCAACCTCTGTTACTTCACCGGTGATTTTCACGCGCACCATACACTTTCCGTCCTCCGTAGTCCAGAGGTCGTAGTCGAACTCGATAGGGGTCTTAGGTGTTTTCATTGTTCATCCTTTCCGCTGCGCGGGAGCAGCGGGAAGGGTGAAGACAGAAAAAGAGCCGCATGACGGTGAGGTTTGAATCCCATGCCGATAAAACAGAGTAATTACACTCTGTCTCATGCGGCATTAGGATGACTTCACCTATCAGGCGGCTCCACAGCTCAGCTATGACATATATTTTATTTTAGAACAGAGGCTTGTCCTCTGGTTCTTACTCGGTACTTACTTGGTACGCGGGCGCAGTCTTCTCATGTTCAGCACATCAAAGACGGTGATCCGCCCGCATTTCTTGCACTTGGATTCTACATGACCTCTCGTGTCCTCGTAGACAGCAATGGCATTATGCTGACAATAGGGACATTTCAGGTATCGGGGCTTTTGCTGGGAAATGGCAACTCTTGCCCTGTGGATTTTTTCGATCAGCTCCGGCGTCGGTTCCTGAACCCGAATGGATGCTCTCTTCATTACCACACCTCCAATGGGTCAACATACTCACTGAATGGACGATCTACCATGTAGCCGAGCTGACGAAGGCGGATAGACGCCGTTGTCTTGGAGACACCGAACAACCGGCAGAAAAGGCGCAGCGTTAAGTGATCACCATACGAATACCTCCCCTCGTAATTGATCAGCGGCGTTTCTGCAAACCGACGCATTGCCAGGTCAACCTCTTTTTGAGGAAGCAGGATCGCCGCGCCCAAGACATTTGCTTGCCACTCGTTCCAGTCCTCGCGGGTTTTCAGCTCTCGCGGCGTATAGGCTGTCCGTGCGGAATATTTCATTTCGCAGGAAGCCTTTACCTCTTCCGATTCCAGTTGGAAGAGAATCTGATGGGCGCACTCGTGGGCAAGGGTAAATCTGCGCTTGGCGCAGAGCCGCTGCACGTTGCCGGATCGAATGAAGCTCTCGTCCAAGATGACCTGATTACGCTTCAAAGCCAGTGTGCGCGTAATGCCAAGCTCCGTGATCTTGTACTCAGTGTCGGCATAGGCAGTGACACCGCAGATGCTTCCATCCGGCGAGAGACGGGCGAATGATACGCGAAGACCGAGATAATTCTTTGCAAACTGATCAATGGGTGTTGGCAAAGCTGATCGGTCGGGCTTGTCCGCCTCATCCCCGAAAAAGAACCGATTGAAGTCTTTTGTTGTTGAGGCTGCAATTTCTTCAAGTTGGCGCTGGGATAAAATCATGAGCAGTTGTCCTCCTTTGCTTCGACGAACCACTTGTCTCCTTCGTGAAAAAGAAATGACTCCTTTCCGCGAATCTGAACTGTGTAACGGATGCCTCCGCCCCCAACCTTCTTGGATGTGGCGCGGCATTTGTAAAGAATCTGGTCGATTTGAAAGATCACACCGTTGTCCCACCAGATAAGGCGAGGGAGGATTGCCCCCTCCTTGTCCACATCCAGCGTAACCGGGACGTATGCTTTTCTGTACTGTGTAGCCATTTGCGTTTTTCTCACTCCTGTTCCCTTATACCGGTGTATGCCGGTATGGATGATCTTCGGCAGCATAAATGCCTGTCCATTTGAACTGCTCAAAAGATGTAACTTTTTCGTGTACAACTACTCATGCCCCTTGACAGGATGAGCAATTCAGGATATACTATGAGTAGTTGGATTGCTCAGTCATTATTATACGCACTTCAAGTGCCTTTGTCAATAGACTTGCGCAATTTGATGTCGCAAACTTTTTGTGAACAGGAGTGATTACCAAAATGACGTTTGGAGAGAAATTCAAGGCTGAACGGGAGAAGCGGAAGCTGACCCAGCAGGAAGTAGCCGATGCACTGGGGATCAACAGACGTATGATTACCCGGTACGAGAACGGCATTTCCTTTCCCCGCACCAAGGACGCTTACAGAAAAATCGCGGAATACTTCAAGGTGGATGTGAACTATCTGCTGACCGAGGACGAAGAGTTTGTGGTTCAGGCATCCGAGCAGTACGGCTCTCGTGGCATGAAACAGGCAAAGGACCTGATTGAAGGGATGTCCGGCTTGTTTGCGGGCGGTACGCTGTCTGAGCAGGACAAGGATGCGGTGATGAAGGCGTTGCAGGATATATATTGGGAATCCAAAGCCCGGAATGTTGAGAAATACACGCCGAAGAAATACAAGAAGACCGAGACGGACGCAGAGGAATAACTGTCTGCGTCTCGGCTTCCCGACGGATTTACTTTGACTGTATTCAACATGAAAGGGGTGAAGGTCCCGTGATAATTCGCTCCGAGGAAATATACAAAAAGGCGAACAGCATTGTCAAAAGCTGTGGAACAAGAGATACCTTGAAGATTGCCCGTGAGCTGGGCATTCATCTCCATTTTCTTGACAATCTGAACGATCTGCTCGGAATGTACACCTACCGCCATAAAGAGCGGCATATTCTTCTGAACTCCAATATGGAGTATCTGATCATGCAAATGGTCTGCGGTCACGAGATCGGGCATGATACCTTTCACCGTGATCTTGCCAAAGGAAACGAGCCGCTTCCGGAGTTCGTGCTGTTTGATATGCGCACAAAACACGAATATGAGGCGAATGCGTTTGCCTCCCACCTGATCATTGATGATGATGAGCTGATTGACCTGATGAAGCAGGACTACGATGTGGTGCAGCTTTCTGCTGCAATGGGAACAAACATCAACCTGATGCTGATCAAGCTCAACGAGCTGAACCGCATGGGCTGGCAGCTCAACTTGCCGTATGTACCGCACTCTGACTTCCTGAAAAATGTCAGACCGGAGGGCTGAATGAGGATGAAGGATAGTAATTAGATGAACAACAACGACTATAAAGAAGCCCTTTTCTATGC
>DXUR01000394.1 GCA_019417795.1 Clostridiales bacterium
GACTGCCTATGAGCCGAAGCAAGAAATGGCGGCTGGAATGGGCGTTCTTCCTGGGTGAGAACGGCAGGCGGCAGTATAACCACACCTGCCGGAAATGCGCCCACGGCTGCAAGCAGAGTTTCCGGGCGTGCCTGATGGCTTGCCCGCATTACAGCTCCAAACGGTCCAAAATCTGTGAGGATAAGGGTGGAAAAACCGCAGAATAATCCCCTACATCCGTATTTTCAAAGGTGGCCTTTATGATTTCTCATGTGACGGTAGCTTGCTGGCACACGGAGAAAAAGGCTCGATTTCAAACACTTTCTGACGCACAAAACGGGAGTACAGCTTTTCGGTTCGTCCGATTGGCTGTACTCCCGCTTTTTGTTTTAGGTGACATCTTTACTGGCAGGCATTTTCACAAATGAAACACCAGCTTTTTTCATCGGTTTCCATTCACCTTTCAAATCACTCTGGGATAGCACTTCATATACGAATAGCCAGTTACGGTTGAAATCATCCTCGTTTGAAGCTAAGAGACGTGCGTGGTCTTTTAGCTTCTTTTCCGCATCTTTACTCTTGTGAATGGTGTAATACAAAAACGTAAAAAGTTTGAGCAGGCAGGAATCACTTGAAATTGCTGTATCTTCGGAAATGCCGCTTATCTCAAAATCATATTTTAGTGAAAAATATATTGAAAAACAAATTGCTTCATAGTTGTGACTGTCGTTTCCCAGCTGAAACACCTTCTGAGAAAAAGATGCAATTTGCTGAGGTTCAACAGAAAATGGATCGAATACATTTCGTTCGAGCAACGGAATTAAATACGGATATAAGAGGCTGAGATGAAATATTGTCTTTACGCAGTAGTCTCTTGCGTTCGGAGTGAGCTCCTTGCTGGATAATACTTTTATAGCATAATTCAAAATGGCAGAATTACCTTTGTTTTGCTGCATTAGCTCAATTGCCAAATCCAAATATGCACGGACACCAATAAAATCAAGTTTCCCATTTCTCTGTATTATGGATACAGAATTTATTTTTCGTACCCATTGCTCTACGGAGGCTACGGGCAACTCTTGTATCTCTGTTTTCTTGAAATTAAGAGACAAATCAAATTGGCGAAGCTCATTGCCAAGCTCCAGCAGAAATTTTTGCCCAGCTTCGGCGCTTTCAACATAGCATGTGTAATCATCAATGTTGCGTATATAGCGCCATCCGTTGTCATACAGCCTTTTGTCAACGACTGTAAGAATAAGCTCCGATAGGAGATTCGACGCATGGGGACCAATCAATAAACCGTGAGTTTCGCCGTTTTTGCAATTTTGAGCGTAGTGATCGATTTGATTGTACCACTCTCTCCCGAAGCCTTTGCCGCAATGCGCCTTAGCAACTGCTTTCCCAACCAGCGCCCACGGAATAGAATGTGTATAGATACTTGGAAAGCACGTGGAAATATCAGCCTTTACAAGATATCTTTTCCCAATAAGTAAATCCGGCTCTGGCGTACCATCAGTTTTCCAATTAGAATAGTTCATGGAGAAAATGGCATCTGAATTACCGCACTTACGGATATGAATACGGCTAATTTTATAATTCTGATTCGATGTTTGATGCTCGAAATGCTGCTTTAGGTTATCCCAATTATCCGCAAGACAGCGGCACAGCTTTTGATAGGCCATAGGGTTTGGAATGCCTAATTGTCGTGGGACATTGATGTTGCGTATACTCTCATAATAGATGTACTGTTTCCAGTTGTCCGAAAATGGAGTGGCTATATTTTTACAATAATCGTAGAAAGCAACAGAACTCAAAATGGGAGGAAGTTTGTCTGCAAATAGACCGTATGCCAGTAACCTTTCGTACAGCTCATCAGCCGAGATATCATTCATCAGGTCTGCATAGCTTTTTGACATTGTAAGAACCGCCTTCCTAAGTCTGTTAATTTAATTATAGCACTAATTCGACAGGGAATCCATTGTCAAATAATAAGCGGGAGGAATTTCTGAGCAGAAACTCACAAATTCCTCCCTCCGTTGGGCTTTACATCAACCAACGATCAGCCGGTACATCGTCAGCGGCACATACCACGCCGCCACGATCAGCCGCCAGACCAGGACGAAACCACCAATGATCCCGGCCAGAATGAAATTCAGCGCGAACAGGGCGATCCCGCCGCCCAGAGAGCCGCCACCCGGTATGATCCAAAGACGAAGCCGCCAGATGCCGAACGGCAGCCCGCAGAGCATCCATAACCATAGGTAGTCCAGTTCACCGTTTTTCACGCAAGCGGACCGAAAGATGCAATACAGCAGCGCGGCGGCCGCCACGGGCAGGATCGTCTTGCAACAGAAATCCTTTATCGCTTCGCCTCTCGTCATAGGTTCGCCTCCTTTAATATGTCTATATCGTTATTATATTTGATGTTCTGACAAAAGCCCAGGATAAAACGCAGAAAACCAATTTATTCCAGCTCCACATTCTTTTTTCGCTCCTGCTCCGGCTGCGGCGGGGAAAGAAAATCCTCCACATTCTGACGCATGGCAGCATAGTCCCGTTCTTCCCGCTGGGCTTTCTGTAATTCAGCTTTCAGCACGGCTTTCCTTGCGTTGAGCTCGTCCATTTCCGCCTGCATCCGTTCTGTGGCAGGCAGCGGAACCGCGCCCAGCCGCTTACACTCTCTGGCGGCGGCTTCAAAAAGGATGATCTCGCTTTCATGTCCCCTCAGAAACTTTTCCTTATCTCTGGATGCCTTATAGCGGTCATAAATCGGTTTGAGTTGGCGGTAGGTGCCGACGTGCTTCATCTTCAAGGTCAGTTCGTCGATCTTCGCCCCGGTATCCCGAAGATCCGCTTTAAGCCGAGCAGCGGAGGCGGACGCCGCCTCGCACCGATCCACCAATTCCTCATAGCTGCCGATACCATGCTCCGTCAAAAAGTTGGAGGTATCTGCGATCCGTTTGAGATTTTCGATGGTCGCCCAGCGGCGATAGCCTGCACTCTGTTGCGCCTTGATGTTGTTCTGAATATCAATAAACAGGCTGATCTTTCCGTTCTGCTGTTTCGGCTGGCGGGAAGGTCTGGCGCGTCCGGCGATCCAGGTGGCAAGGGCTTCTTCGGTGTAGTCAACCCCCAGCGTTTTCAGACGGGTAAACCGTTCCTGATCCGGCGCTCTGGCGGAGATATATTTGCCGCGCTTGAGCTCATAGCCTTCTCTCTGCAGGCGGCGGAGCAGTTCTTCTAAATCGGAACAGGCTGGCAGGAGTCGGTCGATGGCCGCTTTCAGCTTCGCCTTATAGCTGGTGCCGTTCTGTGCAGCCTGATGTTCAATATAGCTCTTGCCCTTGTCTTGTCCTGGGATGATGACGGACAGATCATGTTCCTTGCAAAGCCGGTCTGAAGTGCGGCGGATATCGTGATAGCTTCGCTTGTTGGAATGATAGTGCTTGTGATCTGCAAAGCTGACCGCATTGAAAATCAGGTGGTTATGAACATGATCTTTGTCTATATGGGTGGCAAGTACAAACTCGTACTTGCCGCCCAGGATTTCTTTTGCAAGCTCCATGCCGATCTCATGGGCTTGTTCCGGCGTGACCTCCCCAGGTTGAAAGGCTTGGATCAGGTGACGGCCCAGGTTCGTTCCCTTGTCGATGGCATGGCGGCGGGTCCAGGAAAATTCGATATCCGCAGTTTCGGCGGCACAGCCATAGGAGGATACAAGCAGCTTTCCATCCGTCTTTTCCGGGTTGCAGATATAGTCAATGGCCGCTTTCAGCGTTGACTTGATAGGATGTGTCTTTGTAACTGCCATATCTCGTCCAG
>DXUR01000395.1 GCA_019417795.1 Clostridiales bacterium
GCGGCCATGGGCAGCCTGAACCGGCAGGACCTGTTCCGCCGCATCCACGCCCTGCCGGAAAAGACCCGGGAGGTGGTGTATCTCCGACTCTCCGGGGAACTGCCCTTTTCGGAGATCGGGGCGATCTTAGGGGAGAGCGAGACCTGGGCGAGAGTGACCTTTTACCGGGCAAAGCAGAAATTGTTGGAAGGAGGCGGTGTGTAATGCTGCCATGCCATATTGTGAGAGACCTGCTGCCGTCCTATCTGGAGCACCTGACGGGGCCGGAGACGGAAGCTGATATTTGCGAGCATCTGGAATCCTGTCCGGACTGCCGGGCAGCCCGAGACGCCATGGCGGCGGACCTGAAAGCGGAAAAAGCGCCGCCGCCGAAGCTGAATTTTTTGAAGCGGCTCCGCTGGCAGCAGCGGCTGGGGGCCGTTTTGTCCGTGGCGGCGACGCTGCTGTGCCTGGTAGGGCTGTATCGGCTGGAATACTGCTATGACCTGACCGACACGGCGGGGATGAAGGAGATCATCCGGGAGGATCTGGTATCCATTCCTGGATTTCCGTATCACGGAGAGGTGGATGTTCTGGAAACTGCGACGGTAAAGGATCGGATGTTTGTTCTGTACCGGCTGGAACAGAATGGAACGTTTGAACGGCAGGGTATTTATCAATTCCAGCGGGGCTTGTTTGGCGGATACCGCTTTCGGAGCAGAGAATATGACACCTGTCCCATTGTGAATACGAGCCTGATCCAGATAGGCAGACAGCGGTATCTGGAGATCTATACCGCAAACTGGCCGAAGGAGGCTGCCAGCTTCCGGGTATTTCCCGGATACCGTCCGCCTGCTTATGATGGCGAGGAGGAGATCCTGCCGGACATCAGCACACTGGCGCCGGTGTATGAGGGAACGGCGGCCAAGAGTATCCTTCAGGTGATCCCGGTGACGGAGGAGCAGGGCAAGGCTGGCTTTTTTGGCAGCATGTCCGTGGCTTACTATGATGCGGAAGGCAGCCAGTTGGATACAGGGGAGTTGATAAAGCTGTACCGGAATTCGGAGGGCGGCTCCGGCGGCGGGGGAGGCGGCAACGGAGCTATTTGGCCTGTGGATGTTTTCCAGGTGATCCTTGTCATTTTGGGTATCATTATGACCCGGTATTTCCTCTGCCCGGAGCCGAAAAAGGAACGAAAAGATCATCTATAAAAAGGTCCCCGGAGCAGCGCTCCGGGGACCTTTTATACGGTTCTTGTCTGTTTAGGCTGCGGAGTCAAAGACTTCTTCCATCAGGAAGATGGTGCCGTCCTTTCCGCTTTCCACAATGGCGTACTGGCGGAGGGCACCGTCCGCGTCCACATAGGAGACGCCCCGGTTAGGGAGCGTTTCCACAAAGGGAATGGCCAGCAGGAGGGGACGGTCCGGGGAAAGGGCATCCGCCGTGTAGAGGTCATCATCGCGGGTGAGCGTGAGCTGGTCGCCGCCCTCCCGGAAACCTACGATGAAATAGTGGAAGTCCGTGACGGAACGGGTGGGCAGGAGAACGATCTCGGTCATGGGGTCCGTCTCCCGGTAAGCGTCATAGCCGCCCTCCGTCAGACCGGCATCCTCTGCGGGAAGGACGGAGAGGGCCTCGCCTTCTAAGGCGGGGGGTTCGGTCTGGGCGGGAGGCTCGGATGGCTCTGCCTGCTGGGGCGGCTGCTCCGGGGCGTGATCTGCTGGTTGGCCGCAGGCTGCCAGACACAGCAGCAGGAAAACGGCCGTCAACAGGGCCAGGATGCGTTTCATGGGATCACTCCTTTACAAGCGGGAAAGCTCAGTCCTTGTCCTTGGCGGCTTCGATGGCCTTGACCTCCTTCAAGGTCCAGCCGGAAACCGTCAGGTCGGCGGCCATCACCGGGTCCACAGGGACAGCCAGATACATATTGTTGCCATAGGTATAAGCGCCGGAGGTGACGCCGATGACCTGACCGTGGGCGTTCATCAGCGCGCCGCCGCTGCTGCCCCGGGAAATGTCGGCGGAGTTGACAATGCAGGGCAGGGCATAACGGTCCAGCTCATGAGCGGTGGAGCCGATGATGCCGGAGCTGATGGCCAGCCCCAGACCCAGAGGGTTGCCGATGGCGTACACCGGATCGCCGGGGCGGATGTCCGCCGTGCCCACCAGATCCAGATGGTTGAAGGCGGAGGTGGTGCGGCGGGACTGATTGGTCCGGGAGACCTTGATTACGGCGATGTCGATACCGGTATCGTAGTAGAGGACCCGCTCTACCTCGTAGGTTTCTCCGTTGAGGAGGGTGGCGGTGGCCTTGATGGAATCTTCGATGGAGTGATAGTTGGTGACGGCCAGACCGTCGGCGCTGATGAAGAAGCCGCTGGCGTCGGCGGAGGAGACCTCATCGTGGACCTGCTCCTCTGTCTCATACAGGCTGAGCTGGAAGGCGGCGGAGAGGTAGCGGTCCGCCAGCTGGCGGGCGGTATAGTCCTTGTTCAGCAGGCCCAGAGCGTTGGCGGCGGAGGCGGTGCAGACACCGAGGTCCATCAGGCGGGAGAGCACCGTGGTCTCCGTTCCCTTATAGCAGAAATCCAGAGCGTCATAAATGGACTCCGCTAGATCGCCCACGGAGAGGATGCCGATTAGCTGGCGGCCGGTGAGTCCGATCCGCCAGGCGAAGGCTGCGGCGTCGGAGATCTCAAAGTCCCCGGTCTTGTCGTTGTAGCCCAGCATCCGCAGCAGCATAGCACACCAGGCGTCGGCGTTCAGGTGACCGTTGGGATCAAACTGTACGTTGCTGACGCCGGAGATCCAGCCCCGGCGGTTGGCGTAGTTCGCAGCGGTGCGGGCCCAGTCCGGCACATCCCGGAAACCGGCAAACCAGCCGTCGGTGTCCGGCTTTTTCTCGCCGCCGGCCAGACGGACCAGCAGCACGGCGGCCTGAGCACGGGTAGCGGGAGCGGTCAGGTCACGGCCGGGGTCCTCGGAGAGCAGATGCAGCACCGCCAGGGCATCGGCCCGGCGGGCAGCATCCCCGGTCTGGGCGCTGGCCATGGGGACGGCGCAGATGAGAAGCATCACCGCGCACAGCGCGGATAACAGTCGTTTTTTCATGAAAAAGGCTCCTTTTGGATTTGGTGGCCTACATTGTAGCACCGAATGGACCGGATTGCAAGACGCCGGAGCGTTAGGCAAAAGAGGGGGAGATGGACGGTAGACAGCGATCAAAAAAACTGGTATGATAAACATATCGAGGAAATAAGCTTAACTTTTATGATAAAGGAGTGACTTGAAATGGAACTGAAAGACATTTTGAGCAAGTGCGATCACACGCTTCTGGCCCAGACGGCCACCTGGGACGAAATCAAGGCCATCTGCGACGACGGCATGAAGTACGGCTGCGCCAGTGTGTGCATCCCCGCCAGCTATGTGAAGCAGGCGGCGGAATACGTGGCGGGCAAGCTGCCCATCTGCACCGTCATCGGCTTCCCCAACGGCTACGACACCACCGCCGCCAAGTGCTTCATGGCCGCCGACGCCGTGAGCAACGGCGCGGAGGAAGTGGACATGGTCATCAACCTCGGCTGGGTGAAGGACCGGAAATGGGACGAGCTGCTCTCGGAGATCAAGGCCATAAAGGAGGCCTGCCGCGGCAAGCTGCTGAAGGTCATCATCGAGTGCTGCTTCCTCACCGACGAGGAGAAGATCAAGCTGTGCGAGATCGTCACCGCCTCCGGCGCGGACTACATCAAGACCTCCACCGGCTTCGGCGGGGGCGGCGCCACCCGGGAGGATGTGGCCCT
>DXUR01000396.1 GCA_019417795.1 Clostridiales bacterium
TTTATAGCCGAAGGGCTGCTTTCGTTTTCCCATTATCTCCGTGTCCTTTCTATTTTTTCTGTGACCTCCAGTCCATTGAGAAGGCGGAAGCGCAGTGTTTCATTGTCCACGACCACGATTTTCTCGATCATATCGCTGAATAGCTGCTCATCGAAGTCATCCAGCCAGTCCGGTCCGCTTTCGAGGAGATCCAGCAGATCCTGTGTTTGCTGGATGGTGTGATCCTCCTCAGACCGCAGGATGCGCTCCTTTTGGAGTTTCAGTTCCCGGCGGCGTTCCGCAAGCTGATTGCTGCGGGATATAAAAATGTCAGGATCGACCGCTCCCTGCTGCTTGAGCTGGGCCAGAAGTCGTTCCTGACTGGCGATATCCGATATTTGTTTGTTGATCTCCACGATGTTTTCGCTCCAGAGGAGACTGCCGGTTCTGGCGGCGTAGAGGTCAGAGATGAGTTGGGTGAGAATGCTCGTTCCATAATGTTTAAGATTGTAATATACATGGAGGAATGCGTTTTTCATCTGTTCCTCTGGAACCTGCGTATTGGGGCAGGCGGTGATAGACTTGTCGTGTCTGCGACACGCCCAATTTACAGAGCCACCACAATTTTTCCTTTTGCAGAGTGTGCCGCAATGACCGCACACGACTTTACGCGCGAAAGCGTGGGGGACATCTGACCGTGGATGAATCGCGGCACTTCTCTGTGTCAGAAGTTCCTGCACCTTTTGAAAAATCTCTCTACTGATGATTGCGGGATGAGAATCTATCACAAGATACTGTTTTCGTTCGCCGTGGTTGATTTTTTGCTGCCGAGGAAAGCTGCGGGTGGTATATTTCTTTTGAGACAGAGAATCTCCGGCGTATTTTTCGTTTTGCAGTATGTACTGGATGGAGGTCAACTGCCAATATTGAGTGCCGTCCCGCGTTGGACAGCCCAGCGCCGTGATTTCCTTTGCAATATTCTCCATACTGACACCTGCAAGGTAACGGTCGAAGATATGTCGGATGATTGACGCTTCATCCTCTTGAATCTCCAAATGATCTTTAACGAGCCGATAGCCATAGGGCGCTTTGCAGGTGGAAAATCTCCCTTTGCTCATTCGGACTCTGTAGCTCCACCGCACCCGTTCGGAGATAGCCTCGCTCTCCCGCTGGGCCAGTGCCGCGAACATGGCGATAAGAACTTCGCCGGACACCTGCGCGGTGTCAATGTTTTGCTCCTCAAAGTAGACGCTGATGTTGAGAGACTTCAGTTCCCGTACAGCCGCCAGACTTTCCTTGGTATTCCGGGCGAAGCGGGAGGAAGATTTCACAAGGATGCGGTCGATGCGCCCTTTTCGGCAGTCCTCCATCATCCGTAGGAAGTCATCCCGCTTGTCTATGGACGTGCCGGTGATGCCCTGGTCGGCGTATATGTCTGCCAGTTCCCAATCAGGGTTGTCTGTGATGAGTTTGGAGAAGTAGGCATTCTGCGCGGCAAAGGAGTGTTCTTGATCCTTGGAGTTGGAACTGACACGGGTATACGCTGCCACGCGGAGTTTTCGTGCGGTTTCCTGATTCGCTGCCGGGATCGTAATGACCCGCGGAGCCATCGCCAGAGAACCGTTGGTTTTCTCCTTATCACTCATTCCTCTGCCACCTCCTTCGTCAGCAACACACAATACCATATAACATCCGCAATAGCTATCCTAAAAGCGAAGAAATCAAAGAGAAATAATGATGTCCGCGCCAAGCTGTACCCTCAGCCGCGCGGCGATTTTTTTGGCTTCGCTGCCGCTGACGAGACCCTGCTCCCGCAGGCTGCGAAGCATGGTGACGATGCCGAGATAATCTGCGTTTGGATTCATTCGGATTCCTCCTTTTGTGAGTTAATTTGAATGATAATGAAAACTCCCAAGCCCACTTTTACAAATGGGTTTGGGAGTTTTCGTTATGGTGTCTTTATGGGATGATCTCGATGCTGAAAACATCCGCGATGGGTATACACTGCCGGTCCGTCATCTGGATCACGCCGTTGACCGCGTCGATCCGCTTGACCTCTCCGGTGACAGTTTGATAGCTGCCGCCGTTCTTCCGTTCATCCGGCACAAAGTAGGTGATGGACGCCGTGGGCCTGCTGGGAAGCAGCTCCTGGAGGCGCTGCAATTCCGCGTCCACACGTGCCATTTCGTACTCATCCAGTTCCATGCGCTGGTCCGTCAGCCGCCCGGTTTCCGCAATGGCTGCGCTGTGGCCGGTCAGGGCGGCAAAGGGTGAAAACTGCGCCGCACGGTCATAGAGGGACATCCGCGGATGTTTTGACGAATCCGGATGGGGCAGACGAATGATGTCATCGTATTGTCCGCTCATGCCTTATGCCCTCCGATCTGCTTATTCCGCTCTTTGGCGGTAGCGCCTTCCAGATAGCTTCCGCCATTCAAAATGGCGTTTTTGCCGAACTTCTTTTTAATGTCGAGCATGGCTTCCTGAATTTTGCGTTCCCGTTTCAGTTTAGCTTCTTCCTCCCGCAACCGCTGCTCCTGCACTTCAACGTTGTCAAACAGATTGAACTGCACCGGGGCTTCCGGCTCCTGCTGTGCCGTATCTTCGCCCACCAACCGATTGGCGGTGATGGTAAGTCTCCGAATAGACAGCTTCGGATTGACCTTTGCATCATAAACGCCAAGAACGGCGTCCGTGATGCTCCGGGCCGAAGATGTCTTTCTCGGCAGATTTGCTGTTCCGTGGGTGTGCTTGGGGATCTTTCTGCCATAGCGGTCTGTCACGGTCTCACCGTGGTAGCTGCCGCCTGCGGTGTTTTCAATGTCATATCCCACCGTCAGGGTCAACTGATCCGTTACCAGCTTCTTTTCCAGCAGATCCAGTGCGACGGCTTCCGCCATCTCCCGTACAACCAACCTTGCTTTCTCAAAGGAATACGGGCATTGGAGAACCTGCCCGGAGCAGATGCTGTTCGTTTCCGGCCGGTATGCCTTGATATCCTGCATCCGGCACGGCTCCCAGCCCCATGCGTGGTCGATGAGGAGCTCAGCGTTGATGCCGAACATCCGATAGAGCAGTTCTTCATTGTAGTATTCGTTCGGCTTGCCGATGGAGCATCTTGCAACATCGCCCATGGTGTAGATGCCGATGGCTTCCAACTTCTTTGCATAACCGCGCCCAACGCGCCAGAAATCTGTCAGCGGGCGGTGCGCCCAAAGCTGCTCACGGTAGCTCATTTCGTCAAGCTCCGCAATGCGGACGCCATCTTTGTCTGGCTGGACGTGCTTCGCCATAATGTCCATAGCGACCTTGCAGAGATAGAGGTTGCTGCCGATGCCCGCCGTGGCTGTGATGCCCGTGGTGTGCAGGACGTCCGAGATCATAACCTTTGCCAACTCACGGGCGGTCATGCGGTAAGTTTGCAGATAGTTCGTCACATCCATCATCACCTCATCGATGGAATAGACATGAATGTCCTCCGGGGCGATGTATTTCAGGTATACGTTGTAGACCTGAGTGCTGACCTGGATGTATTTTGCCATCCGAGGAGGGGCAATGAGATAATCTACCTCTCTGGATGGGTCAGCCGCCAGTTCATTGGCGTTGAAGCTCTTTTCGGAAAGGCAGCCAGCTTTGCGCCGCCGTTCCGCGTTGACTTCCTTGACACGCTCCACCACTTCAAAGAGCCTCGCTCTGCCGGAGATGCCGTATGCCTTCAGGGAGGGAGTCACGGCAAGGCAGATGGTTTTCTCTGTCCGGCTGGCGTCAGCCACCACCAGATTGGTGGTCAGAGG
>DXUR01000397.1 GCA_019417795.1 Clostridiales bacterium
GAGCCGTATAGATCAGGGAGTTGTTGATGTTGCTCATGACGTTCAGAAGCTCCGGCTCCGCGATGGCTACGCCCACCCGCCAGCCGGTCATGAGAAAATTCTTGGAAAAGCTGTTCAGGGTGATGACCCGGTGGGCAAGCCCAGGGATCGTGCGGAGGGGGATGAAGTCCCCCTCATAGAGATAGGTGGTATAGATCTCATCCGCCGCGATCAGCAGGTCATGCTCCTCCGCCACCCGGCCCAGCAGCTCCAGCGTGGAGCGGTCATAGCCCATGCCGGTGGGGTTGCAGGGATTGTTGAACACAATGAGCTTGGTGCGGGGGGTAATGGCCGCCCGGAGACGGGCTTCGTCAATGGCCCATCCCTCGCTTGCATAGGTGGGGACCTCCACGCACACACCGCCGGCCAGTTCCGCCTGAGTGCGGTAGAGGGAGAAGTAGGGGGAAAAGACGATGACCTCGTCACCGGGGTCCAGAACGGACAGCATCACCAGCGCCATTCCCATGCTGCTGGAAGCGGTGACCAGAACGTGATCCGGGGAGAGGGGCTGCTTGAAATCCGTCTGCCATGCGTCACAGACGGAGCGGATCAGCTCCGGATCACCCTTCGGATCTCCATAGTGGGTGTACCCGGCCTTGGCTTCCCGGAAGGCGGTGTCGATGATGGCGTCATCGGTGATAAAGTCCGTGTCGCCGATGCTGAGATCAATGATATCCGAATACCGGGCCAGCGCGTCGGTGTCCAGACTCAGTCCGGCGTCGGAATTCTGAAATCGCTTGGCGATATATGATTTTACAGGTCTCATAGCGTTTCTCCTTTCACCCGGGGGATCACGGTGGACCCGTTGGGAATGATATAGGTGGATTTTCCGTCCAGTTCCGCGGCTTTCAGTAAGGCGTCCATATCGGAAAAGGCGTGGATCCCCATGGGTGCAACGGTCTGGGGATCAATGGAGGAATACATGAAAATGCGGTACCGCTGGGCCTGCTCACAGTTCAGGAAGAAGATGTAGCCCGCCACGGTGAAGGCCTCCCGCAGACGCTGTTCAATAGAGCCGTCCTGTAAATTCTTGCTCCAGTCGAAGTACTCGGCGGGGCCGCCGCCCTCTGGCGCTTCGATCATCAGAACCAGCGTACCGCCGGGCTTCAACGCGGATTCCACATTGTCAATGGTCTTGGTGCCCTGATAGAGGGAGATGTCCTTGGGAAAGCCGCCGCAGCTGGTGACCACGGCGTCTGCCCGGCAGGGAATATCCACCCGGTAAATGTCATCCACGGCAGTACAGGCCCGCTCCCAGGAGGTCAGGTAGTGGCCGGAGAAGATATATGAAAGCTTCATGTCGGCGTTCATCACCAGATTCACCATGAAGAGGTTGTTCACCAGTGACGCCGCCTCGCACATATCCTCGTGCAGCGGGTTTCCCGCCAACACACCGTTTCCGATGGCGGGATTGGTGCGGAGCTTGGTGCTGTCCAGTGAATAGGCGTGGTTGTGGCGGATGGTCTCTAAGCCGCTGATGCCGGGGAGGATGCTCTTCCGTCCGCCGCCGAAGCCGGCCATCACATGATGGGTGGCGGCGCCTAAGCAGACCACCAGATCCGCTTCCGCGGCGGTGCGGTCGATCCACACTGGTGTCTCATGGGGCGTAGTGCCCAGATAGGCAAGATCCTTGGCCTCGCAGTCATGATTCTTCACACGGACCCGGTTATAGACCCCGTCGGTGACCAGTGTCCGCAGTTCCTGCTCATCGCCGCCGATGTGAGTGCCGTTGGCCACCACGATGGTCAGATGCTCCGGCTGTACGCCGCATTCGTCGATGAGATAGTCAACGAGATGGGGGATCACCAGATCCTGCCGCATCCAGAATCGGGTCATGTCACTGATCACCAGCGCCACCCGATCTCCGGGGCGGACCCGCTGGCGCAGAGGCGCGCTGTCGATGGGCTGCTCCAGCGAGGCGAACAGGGCAGAACGGATGTCGCTGATGGGCGGCGTCTCTGTTCCATGCAGCTCCGCCAGAATATCCGCTTCGTTCAGGGAAAGGGACACAGACCCATGTCCATATTTAAAGTTGTAGGTTTTCATAAGCAGCCTCCTATGAAGACAAATGAATAATAATTCATTATACACGCTGAATTTGAATGTTCAATAACCAATCTGCCGCCGCTTCACCAAAATTCGGCGTTGTTCAGCGGAGGACTTTTGTGTTTTTTTGACAAGGGAGGGCAAAGATAAAAACCGCCCGCCCGGAAATCCAGACGGGCGGCTGGATCAGCGGCACAGATAAGCGTCAATATCAAAGGGCTGCAATGCAGTAGTGGATTTCAGATATAAGGGATGGTGGGGATGGCCGGATTTCAGAAGCGGCCCGGCGGTGAACCATTGAGCGTTTGCGGCCTGACCGTCAGCGGCGAAATCCCGCATACAGTCCATGAGGTAATCCCGCTTTTCGATGATGTTCCCCCAGGCGGCCCAGATAGCAGGGGTCTCCGAAAGGGAGAGAAGATAGCGGAAGGCTTTCCGGTTCTCTTCGTGGAGAGCGCTGTTGCACACCCGCTCCATATCGTCCGGCCGGGTGGCCCGCTGGGCGTAGACATTGAACATGAGAAAGCTGTCATAGCCGTTGTTCAGGGCGATGCGCTGGGCGGACTGCAGGGTGGGGTCCAGCGCGTCCGGCGCGGCGGTGGAGGGGTTGATCCCCACGCAGATCAGAGACTTTTGGCCCCGGGTGCCTAAAATGTAACGGTATTCGGAATAGGTGTTGGGCACATAGAGCCAGCGGCTTACATCGTAATCCGGGGAGGGGCGCAGGGCGGCGTCCAGCGCCGGTTCAAACAGCTCGAGGGCCACGGTATCCGTGGTGCCCTGTGGAATATGGGGCATGACGATCACTCCTGTATGTCAGAATTCATAGCGAAGCCATTGTAGCATGGCGGCGAAAAAAAGGCAATCGGGTCTGTTTTTGGCGGCGGTGTTGTGATAGAATGAGAAAAAAACAAACTGCGGGAGGTCACTATGCTGACGATCTTGATCGGCCGTGCCAAAACGGGAAAATCGGATACCATGCTGCGGCGGATGGCGGAACTGGGGGAGAGCAGCCAGCAGATCCTGCTGGTGCCGGAGCATGCCTCCCATCAGGCGGAGGTGGACGTGTGCCGCGCCTGCGGCGATACCGCCAGCCGTCATGCCGAGGTGCTGAGTTTTCGGCGGCTGGGCGAGCGGGTGCTGAGCATCACCGGCGGCATCGCGGATGTGACGCTGGACAACGGCGGCAAGCTGCTGACGCTCCAGCGGGCGCTGCTGGAAACGGCCCCTCAGATGACCGTGTATCGGAAGCCCTCGCAGAAGGTGGGCTTTCTGGAACAGATGCTGGCGCTGTTCGACGAACTGCGAAGCTACGAGGTGACCCCGGAGATTCTGTATCAGCAGGCGCAGGACATAGACGGCGCCACCCACGACAAGCTGACGGATCTGAGTCTGCTCTACGCCGCCTATGAGGCCCGGCTCCGCCGTCCCGGTCTGGACGCACGGGACCGGATGACCAAGCTCTGCGACCATTTGGAGGAGTCCAGGTATGTGCGGGACAAGGACATTTTCATCGACGGCTTTACCTATTTCAACGCGCAGGAGCGCCGGGCGCTGGCGGTTTTTCTGCGGCAGGCCCGGTCTGTCACGATCACGTTACTTGGAGAAGTCAACAGCCGGGAGGAGATCTTTGAACCCACGCTGAAAACCATGTCCCTGTCTCTTATACACATC
>DXUR01000398.1 GCA_019417795.1 Clostridiales bacterium
TCAGTATGACATATCTGTTTCCCACAGTACAGGTACGGGTTATTTAGCGCTTACGCCTTGGCTCATCCTCGTAGTAGAATGGCAGCCCGCAGGCGTAGCAGCTGTTCCGATTTCCCTGTTGCCGCTTCCCGCAGCCAGGACAAATGACCGTGTCCGATGTTCGGGTGGGGAACCGAACCGGCTTGCTGATCTCAGTGATCGGCTCGTCCTTTGCTTGCTCCGTATGGACCGCCGCTTTCGGCTGATCTGCCGGCGCCGCGCTGTGCTCCAATTCAGTGATCCTCTTTTGCAGATCCTTTACCTGTTGTCTCAGTTCAGATACTTCCCGGTTATAAGCGGCGCTGTTAAATGTGTCACCAGCTTTATCGGGCATCAGAAGCAGGATCAGACACGCAAGAAAACTGCCAAATAACCCGGCAAAAGCGCAAAGCGGCCCGTTGTATCCCTTTTGCGTGCCGACGAAATAGCAAAAATAGCAGCACATAACGTCCAAAATGGCGAATACAAGCAATGCCATAGCGTTTCCCTCCTGATTCGGTTCCTGCCGCGGCGAAAGCCGCAAAGCGGTTTGATCGACAATTCGGGTCTCTGTGCCGGTTTTCGGGATCAACTCCATGCTACCATGCCTGTTTGCGCATTGCAAGAGGGAAAGAGCGCATAGGTGAAGCCGGGTACTTTTTCCGGGGAGAGGGGGGAACACTTTCTGAAACTTTACATAATTTTCCGGGAGAAATTTCCGACAGAATATTGACCCATGTCTCCGATTTCGCTATAATGTGCCCGTAGGGCGACATAACACCACGGCCCATAGGGCCGTGGCGTTTTTTCAGTATAAATTCGACTGGTTTTGACAGAAAGGAGCAGCTATGAAGCGGCATTTTGGAAAGTGGCTGACAGCGGCGGCTCTGGCGGTGGGCTGCACCGTCATGACGGCCAACGCGTTTGCGGATACGGACGGACACTGGGCGGAGTCCGCCATCAACAAGTGGTCCGGGGAGTATGGGATCATTCAGGGATATGACGATGGTACGTTCCGCCCGGATAAATCCATCACACGAGGCGCTTTTGCGGGAATTCTGGACCGTTTTCTCCATTTTCAGAATGCCTCTCCCGCGGATACCTTCTCGGATACCGCCGGGACCTACTGGGAGGACGCCATCCTGAAGCTCCACGCCTCCGGCATCTATCTGGGCAATCAGGGCGCAGCGCTGCCCTCCAGCACCATCACCCGGCAGCAGGCGGTGGCTATGATCGGCCGCGCCTTCCGGATCGCGCCGGAGACCGCCGCACCGGATTATACGGATACGGACCAGATCGCGGAGTACGCGCTGGCCTATGTGGGGGAGTTTGAGGCTCGCGGGTATCTGACGGATTCCGCCGCCGGCACCTTCCGGCCCGCGGATCCCATCACCCGGGCGGAGCTCATCAATATCCTCAGCAACATGGTGGATACGCTGGTGAAGGAGACCACCACTGTGACGGAGAATGTTTCCGGCAGCCTGCTCATCAGCGCGGCGGACGGCGCAACGCTGAAGGGCATCAAGATCGGCGGCGATCTGATCTTAGCTCCCGGCGTTACGAAGGACGTGACCCTGGTGGACTGCGTGATCCAGGGCAATATCCGCAATTACGGCACCGGTGAGGTGCGCTTTGAAGCACCGCAGATCACGCCGGAGAGCACGGCTACCAAGCCCTCCGAGGTCTACAAGCCCGGTGCCACGCTGGACCGCACCCTTGAATACGGCGGCAAGACCGTGCCCATTTACCGGGACCGTCCGCTGAACGTGTTCTCCGACGTGGATTTCATTTGGACGGATGAAGAAAATGAAAACCAGCGGCGGCTGGAATATCTGGGCGGCGAGTTCCGCACCCGGTACGGCATTGACGTTTCCTCCTTCCAGGGGGAGATCGACTGGGACGCCGTGGCGGATGACAACATCGACTTCGCCATGGTCCGGGTGGGCTTCCGGGGCACCGGTACCGGCAGCCTGAACACCGACAAATACTACGAGCAGAACATCCGGGGCGCTATGCGGGCGGGGCTGGAGACCGGCGTGTACTTCTTCGCCCAGGCTGTCACCGTGGAGGAGGCCATCGAGGAGGCAGATTACGTCATCAGTCTGCTGGACGGGCTGGATATCAACGGCCCCGTGGCCTATGACTGGGAGATGCACGATTCCACCTACCGGGTCTACGGCACATCCCCGGAAATGGCTACCGCCTGCGCTGTGGCCTTCTGCGAGCGGATCAAGGACGCGGGGTATACCCCCATGGTCTACGGCGGTACGTATGTGACCTACATGAAGTACGATCAGGGCGCTCTGGCGGACTATCTGAGCTGGTATCCTGAGTACAAGAGCGAAAAGTCCGAGAAGCTGTGCCCCACGCTGGTGTATCACATGGACTACTGGCAGTTCTCCAGCACCCGTGCCGTGGCCGGGTGGAAATAAATACCCATTTTACCCGCCGATAAAAGAAGTCTGACCGAACAATAACCCCGCCGGGAGAATTTCTCCCGGCGGGGTTTTGCATCTGCTTTCGATGACTCAGAAGGTCAGCCGCATCTGGTACCACACCGCGCCGCCGTGGGTGGAGCCGGACACGCCCTCGCTGACAAAGCCGAACTTGGCGTAGTAGTGCACCAGCCTGTCCTTACAGGTCAGTACCAGACCCTTCCGGCCCTGGGCCTTTGCATCGGAGATGGCGCGTTCCAGCAAAGCGGCCGCCACGCCCTGACACCGGTATTCCGGCAATGTGTTGACGCCGAAGATCATCTGCCAGCCGCCCTGTTCGTTGTGAGCGTGGGCCTGCTCATAGAGATCATCGGTCAGGTCGGTCTGGTCCGTCACCATGCCGTCCACAAAGCCGATGAGCTTTTCGCCGTCCAGCATGAGCCAGAAGTGGCTGCCGTAATACCGCAGCCGCTCTGCAAATTCCTTTTTTGAGGCGGCCTCCGCCGCCGGGAAGCAGGCAGCCTCCACGGCAGTTACCGCGTCCAGATCGTTCAATGTCGCTGTTCTGATGTTCATGGCGTTCTCCTCTTTTGTTCCGAAGACTTTATATATCAAAGGTTAGCTGATCCCCGGCGGCTCTGCCGGGTTCCAGCCCAAATTCGCTGGGCAGGAACCGGGGACACACGTTTTCCGACGTGCAGATCACCGACGCAGACAGCCGGGTGCCGATCTCGCAGGCTTCATCCATGGTTTTTCCGTAGGTCAGGCCCATGGTGATCCCGGCGAAGAAGGCGTCCCCCGCGCCGGTGGTGTCCTTCACGTCCACCTTTCTGGCGGGGCAGATGCCGCAGGAACCGTCCTGCATGGCGTAGACCGCTCCTTGGGCCCCCATGGTCACCACCATCCGGGGGATCTCCGCCGCCTGTACGTGGTGGGCCAGAATGTCCCGCAGCTCCTCCGGGGTCTTGCTGTCATAGTCCTCTGAGAACAGAATTCCCGCCTCCTGCTGGTTGCACACGAAGCAGGAGCAGAAGCGCAGAAAGTCCCGCCGCTCCACGGCGATACTCATGTTGGACACGGCGGCAAACACCGGTTTGCGGTACTTTTCCGCATAGTAAAAGACCGCCTTTACGATCTCCTTGTCACAGTCGATCTCCAAGGCGATGCTGTCGGCATTGCGGAAGATCTCGTCTCCGTGATCGTCCAAAATGCCCACAATAGGCCGCAGATCCGGGCGCTTGGAGATGGAGGCCACCACGTCGCCGCCGTTGTCGAATACTGCCAGCCAGG
>DXUR01000399.1 GCA_019417795.1 Clostridiales bacterium
GGCATGAGCGTGGCGGGGCTTATCATGCAGCAGCTCTGCATGAACAAGTTTGTTTCGCCCACCACAGGCGCGACGATCTCTTCTGCACAATTTGGCATTCTGCTGGCTTTGCTGTTTGCACCGGGTTCTACCCTGTGGGGACGTGCTACCTTTTCCTTCGTTTGTGCCGTTCTCGGTACATGGGTCTTTGTCTGGTTCATCCAGCGTATCCAGTTCAAGGACGTTGTCATGGTTCCGTTGGTCGGCATCATGTTCTCCAACATCGTAATGGGCGTTACCAATTATCTTGCCTACAAATATGAAATGACACAGGCTCTTTCCAGCTGGCTGGTCGGTCATTTTTCCACCGTCATTCGTGGGCGGTATGAGCTTGTCTGGCTGACGGTACCGCTGGTGGTTCTGGCATTTGTATTTGCCAACCACTTCAATATCGTGGGCATGGGAAAAGACTTTTCTCAGAACCTCGGCGTTCCGTATGATCTGGTGCTGTTTATGGGTCTGACCATTGCTGCCATGATCACAGCATCCGTTGTTGTCGTGGTCGGCTCGATCTCCTACATCGGCCTCATCGTGCCCAATATCGTAGCAATGTTCAAGGGTGACCAGATCCGCGGAACGCTGGTGGATACCGCTCTGTTTGGCGCTGTGTTCGTGCTGGTCTGCGATATGATCGGACGGGTTGTGATCTATCCCTACGAGCTGCCCATCGAGCTGATCGTTGGCGTTATCGGCAGTATCCTGTTTGTCGGTCTGCTGCTGTATCGGCTTCGGCATGGACGCAAGGCAGTCCGGCTGGGCAAAGCTGCCAAGAAAACCGGAGGTGCAGCATGAAAACGCACAAAAATCATCTGCGCCTGCTGATCCTTCTGCTTCTTGTTCTGCTGGCCTGCGCTGGCTATATGACAGTTGGGGTCCACTTTGAAAACCAAAAATTATTTGCCTACGCCATGCGCATCCGCACGCCCAAGCTGATCGCCATGCTTATCACGGCATTTGCCATTGGAAGTGCCTCCATCGTGTTTCAGTCCATCATCAACAACACTATCGTCACGCCCTGCCTGTTGGGCATGGATCAGCTTTATTCGCTGATCCACACAGCGGTGTTCTTTGTGGCGGGTTCGGGCAGCTTTCTGGCGGTCAATGCCAACGCAGCCTTTGCGGTAGACCTCGCCATTATGGGCGCTGTTGCCACCGTGATCTACAGCTATCTGTTCCAGAAAACGAACCACAATGTTCTGTACGTCCTGCTCATCGGCACGGTGCTGACCTCGTTCTTTTCCAGCATCCAGACGACTTTGACCCGTGTGATGGACCCCAACGAGTACGACACGCTGCTGACGGATCTGGTCGCCAGCTTTTCCAATGTCAATTCGGCGATTCTGGTACTGTCCGTTGCGGTTCTGGCGCTGGTTGCCTTTGCCCTCCGAAAGGAGCTTGCACTGCTGGACGTTCTGACACTGGGCAAAGATCAGGCCATCAATCTGGGTGTGGACTATGACCGCTGCATTCGCCGGCTGCTGCTGGGGGTCACGCTGTACATTGCAACAGCCACCGCTATGGTCGGGCCGCTGGCATTTCTGGGGCTTATCATTGCCAACCTTTCCCGGCAGTTCCTGCGCACCTACCGGCACAGCCAGCTCATCACCGGTTCTGTTTTGTTCGGCATGGTCGTTTTGATCGGCGGACAGCTTCTGGTGGAGCGGGTGTTCGTTTACTCGGTTCCGGTCAGCGTGTTCATCACCGTGGGCGGCGGCGTGTATTTCCTGTATCTGCTGCTCACCCAGAGAAAGGCATAACACCATGTTTGTAAAAGAGATCACCAAACGCTACGATGGCAAAGCCGTTGTCGATGGCGTGAGTTTTGAGGTTCCGAAAGGCAAAGTCCTTTCCCTCATTGGTCCGAACGGTGCGGGAAAATCCACCGTGATGGGAATGCTGTCCCGCCTGATCGCACGGGACAGTGGTCTTGTGGATTTTGAGGGGACGGAGATCACGCGCTGGAAAAGCCGGGAACTGAGCAAGCGGCTCGCCATCCTGACCCAAGCCAACAATGTCCAGATGAAGCTGACCGTCCGGGAACTGGTTGCGTTTGGCCGCTTTCCGTACTCCGGCGGGCGGCTGACCCAAGAGGACAACGAGATCATTGACCGTGCCATCGCCTACATGGAACTGGGCGATTTTGAGGAGCAGTTCATCGATGAACTGTCCGGCGGTCAGCGGCAGCGCGCCTATATAGCCATGGTCATTGCGCAGGACACCGAGTATATCCTGCTGGATGAACCGACCAACAATCTGGATATTTACCATGCAACCAACCTTATGCGCATCGTCCGCCGCCTGTGCGATGAGCTGGGCAAAACGGTGATCCTTGTTCTGCACGAGATCAACTATGCTGCGTTTTATTCCGACTACATCTGCGCCTTCGTGGATGGAAAAATCGCAAAGTTTGGCACCGTGCAGGAAGTGATCACCAAAGAAAACCTGTCCGATATCTACAAGGTAGACTTTGAGATCATGCAGATCGAAGGCAAGCCTTTGTCGATATATTATTGATTTCAGTACTTTTTAAAAGGAGCATTCTTATGAAGAAAATTTCTCGTCGTTCGTTTTTGACCGCTATGGCCGCTGTGAGTGCAGCGGGTGTTCTCGTCGCCTGCGGTGCTTCCTCATCCACGGCAAGCTCCGTGGCATCCTCTGTGGCTGCATCCAGCGAAGCTGCCACTTCCTCGGAAGCGGTGCCGGAGTCGGTGACTATCAAGGCGTTCAACGGTGCAAAGGAGTTAGTGGATGTGGAAGTGCCCTTTGACCCGCAGCGCATTGCGATCCTCGAACTTGCTTCTCTGGACATTCTGGATGAACTGGGTGTTGGCGACCGTGTGGTCGGCACGGCATCCACCTCTCTGGACTATCTTCAGAGCTATGTCACCAATGACAGCATTGCGAACCTTGGCAACATCAAGGAGGCCGATATGGAAGCGGTCATGGCTTGCGAGCCGGACATCATCTTTATCGGCGGACGCCTGTCCAAATCCTATGATGCTCTGTGCGAGATCGCACCCGTTGTTTTCCTTGCGACCGACGCCGAAAAGGGCGTTGTGGAAAGCACCCGTGAAAACGCCATGACCATCGCTTCTATCTTTGGTCTGGAAGACCATGTGGAAGCTTTGATGGCGGATTTTGACAGCCGCATCGATGCCCTGAAAGCCTTTGCAGAGGGCAAGACTGCCATCGTCGGCATGACCACCAGCGGCAGCTTCAATGTTCTGGGCACCGATGGCCGCTGCTCCATCATCGGCAAGGAGATCGGTTTTGAGAACATCGGCGTAGATGCCAATATCGACACCTCGACCCACGGCAACGAGGCTTCCTTCGAGTTCATTGTGGACAAGAACCCCGACTACATCTTCGCCATGGATCGTGATGCAGCCATTGGCACCGATGGCGCACAGCTGGCGCAGGAGATCCTGGAAAACGAGCTGGTCAAGAGCACCGATGCTTACAAGAACGGCCACGTCGTTTATCTGGCACACCCGAATGTCTGGTACACCGCAGAGGGCGGCATTCAGGCACTGAGCGAAATGCTGAGTGATCTGGAAAGCGCACTGCTGTGATTTTTTCAAAATTCTTCTTGCAATTTTGAAAAAACTCCGGTATAATACCTTCCGTTAAGAATACAAAAAGCCGGCTTACAAAGCGTGAAATCCTGAGGGAAAGCTACCCCTCAACGATTTCACGCTTTT
>DXUR01000004.1 GCA_019417795.1 Clostridiales bacterium
GAGTAGTGCACTGTTCTTACCCCGCATGGCCATATCGCCCAGGATATAGACGGTATCACCGTTGTTGATCTTGGCGTTCCAGCGTTCGAGGATGTACTGGTTCATCTCTTCTACCGTAGCGAACGGGCGTCTGTCGTAGTTTCTGCCTTCATCTGTCTGGTTGCGGTTGAATAGGTGCAAATCTCCAATGTAATAATTCATCCGATCCCTCCTTAGGTGATACGGTAGATCACACGGATTTGAGAGGCAGCCCGATCACCATAGGACTGACCCGCCCGGTAAGGGAGCGCATCATTGAAGCACTCAACCTGATACTTCAGGCGCTCCACCATAGCCCGGATGTTCTCTGTGTTTGCAAAGGTGTCGTTCCAGCGATAGAGCACATACTCGTTTCGGGTAGCCTGAGGCAATTCGAGCAACTCGTGAGCGGTCAGGTATTCGTTAATATCGTCAATCTTGTGTTCTTCATAAGCTGCAATCTGGTTGCGGGTGACATAGTATTCCATCTGGTACGGGCCATTGAGCAGCCGTTCAAAATCATCGAGATTCCCGGCTACATAGAAGCGCTCCAGTCGAAGACTATCCTCTCGGCCTTCAAAAGTACTTGCAAGTAAAAGCTGCTGCGTGCTCTCAGCCAAGTCATCAAAGCCAATGGCCCATGCTCCGTTCACCTGATCCTCCAGCAAGCCAATAAAGCTGCGTGAAATGGTGGCGAGGTACTGATGACGCAATTTGCCGTCAATATCCTTGGTATGGAAGTCGATGTTGTACCACTTGCCCTCGTACTTGGCCTCGACCATGAAATCATAATAGGTGCTCATGAGATATCATCTCCATTCTTTTGGTTTGGTGCATCATCCAGAAGTCCCAGCGCTTCCACAATCTCCGCCTGACGATGCATGCGGCGAAGCATGTCCTTTTCTGCCGCAACGGAGGCTTCGCGAGGGATCATAGTGTAGTCATTATGCATGATCCGAATCTTGTCCACTTCTTTCTCGGTGTGGTAGTGGGCGAAATACCATCGCTCATAATCGAGTTTCGCCTCGATCTGCTCCAGCCATACTTCGGTAGACTTGTCCACGGTGCTCTGATCGATCATGGGCAGAAAGACCTCGGTCGGCTCATACTTCAACGGGCCGGTATGAGACAACACGATATCAATCTTCCAGCTGCGCTCGGCGAGGACGCGCTCCACCTTGGCTTTGATTTCTTCGGAAGGCTGTTCATCTGGGAACCAGCTCCAACCACGGGCCAGACGATAGTATTTATCCACGCTGTAGGCGCCGCCGATGACAATGCAGGAATTGCCATTGAAGTCATAGACCTCGCCGTCAATAGCGAACAGGATATTAGGATAAGCCGGCTGCATCCATACCTTGCCACCGTGATATTCGGCGAGCTCATAACCGAGTGCTTCGGATGGGCGCATCTCGTGGTTGCCGTGTAAGCAGAAGAAGGTGATGGGTACCTGGGCAAGTTGGTCTTTCTTCTTTCGGTCCCTGCGGTCATTGTAGTAGTTCAGCCCTGCGTCGCCCAAGATTACAAAGGTGTTTTCCGGTTCAACCTCTCTGCGTGCGCAGAACTCGATCACGCGCTCAAATTGCCCATGGGTGTCGCCAGTCATATATACTTGGTTGCGAGGGTCCAGGATTTCCAGCAGATGGGCTCGCACTTCTTCCTCAGAATAGTATGGGCCCTCTTGTGCTTCTTCGAGCATGGCCATCAACTCTTTTGCTGCTTCTTCTCTGCCCATTTTTATTCACTCCTTTTCGTTGGCAGGAGCTTGGATACTCCCAATACCACTTACGGATGACAGGATTGCTTAACAACGGAATCAAACGAAATTGACGCGGCGATGGAGCTACCCATTGCCGCGCCTTTCTTACTTAACCCATTGCCAGCTCCTGGCTCTGGTTGTCCTTGGCGACAATCTCTTCAATCAACTTGCTGTCATGGCGCATGATGTAATCAAAGGTGTCTTTGAGGGAGAGGAAGAGACGGGGCTGTGTATGGAACTTCTTTGTGTTCTCGCGCTCGGTGACGAGATTGATATGCTCCAGCCGAACGGGCCGCAAACTCATGTCGATACGCCACTTGCCGGCCATGGTCTGCAGCGTGAAATATCGCATGTCATATTCGAAGGGCAGACAGTGCTGCGTACAGAGCTGAATCAGTGTGTCCGTAGTCTCGCCGTGTCGCTCCTTATTGGTGATAGGAATTGAGAATTTTACATCCTGCTTGGGACTGGGTCTGCAATGGCGGCAAGGAGAATAGCCGGCTCGCACAGCGTCCTGATACCGCGCAAAACCCCTGAGTTGGTTGAGCCCAGTAATCTTTGAGCAGTTTCTTGTGTGGAAGGTGCTATACCCCTTGCTTGCCCAGAAAGCAAGACCGGGTTGCGAAAGGGCCATGACGGTATTGCGCTCAGCCTCCGTCAAATCGCCGCGCTTGAAAGCTGTTTCGCGTTCTTCCTTAGCTCGCTTGAACCGACCTAGGGCCTTTCGTTCTTCGCCGTTCAGATTGCGGTTTTCCGCTTTCTGCGGCTTGTTTTGCTTTATCGGCAAAGAAATACGCTTGCGCTCTATCGGCACGGGCTTACAATGTTTACAGGGCCGGCGTCCGCTCTTCAAGCAGGTCTCATAGGATACGGTACCCTGAATGTCAAAGGATAGCAGCACATGCGAGCAGTTTCGTGTATGAAACACCTTGGACTGCTTGGAATACACATAATTGTAATCAGATCGGGTGATGGAGTCCTGGTTACGATCCCAAAGCGCATCCAGAAATTCATCATGGCAGCAGGCGCAGGGTTTATACCGCTTCCGGATCGGTGCCTTAAACGAAGTGTATGCCGGCAGGTAACGGTTATCCGGAAGCAGCTCGCAATCAGAGTGGTGCAGCAGCTGGGTTGAGGTATCGTAGAGAAGCGGAAACACCGGTGATCCTTTCAGAGCAGTGGTGTCCTTTACCCACTTCTTGGGTGGCGCCTGCAGATTTCTTTGCTGGAAATCGATGCTTTGAACGAGAGCCTGTATCGCCAAAACATCATTGATGGAACAGTGTGCAGGTTCTGGCGTCGGGATATCTCTTGCCGCACAAATCTTGTAGGGACTTCCTACGGCACCTTTCTGACCGGCCAGGAACCCGTAGATGTAGTCGGAGAGGAATACTACCATAGAGGCCCGATCACGGATCTGTGCTACCTTGGTGAACATGATATAGAGGTCATAGGCCTCCTGGTGCCACCAGCAGAGAATGTCCTCGGGCTGTAGCCAGTGCTCAAAGGCGTCAAGTGCCGGATAGAGCGAATCTGCATTCAGAAAGTTGTCACGAGTCCAACCGGAGAAGGCCATGTGATCCCACTTCTGGAAGGTGATATCCTTGGGCCGAAAGAGTACAGAGAAGGAATCCACCGTCTGCCATTCTTCATCTACACGGATTGCCGCAAGCTGTGTTGGCCAGTGATTTCCGTGTCGATTTGTAACCCACTCCATATCGATCAGAACATACATCTCTGTCACTCTCCTTTGTGAGACCTATCGGATTATGGCCATAGCATACAATAGAGGGTGTCCAAAAGAACGGACAGCACATATGTGTACCCTGCGGGAAGGTAGTAATTACAGTACAACGCCGTGGTTTTTTCAAAAACTATGTTGCACTTTCTCTGGTTTGGTGTCTCATATATGGGGGATCAAAATGAACATATTGCAAAAGCTGTTTCAAGGAAAATGCATTCCTGTTTCAGAGCATGGCGGGAACTCATATTGTGAATATGAGGTAGCCGTGGAAAAACTTTGTAAGATTGCAGAAAACCTGCGACAATATGGCGTGCCGGAAGAGCTGATTTCTGCGCTTGATAAAGCGGAGAACGAGATCCTTGCATTGGAAGAGGAGCGGATGTTCCGTTTTGCGATTCGATATCGAGCAGAATTACAGCGAGAGCTTATGTGAAAGGGACAGGCCATTGCGGCCTGCCCCTTTCGCTATTATGCGGTTTTCTTCTTCCGTTCCTGCTCCCGTTCAACCTGTTCATAGGAGCCGATGTACCCAAGTCTGTATTCCAGAAGAAGCGTGTGGTCGATCATACTCATGCTCTCAAGCCCTCCGACTGCGTCAATAACCCTCAGCGCCGCACGATAGCCACAATAGAAAGCGTGGCAGGCAAAGGAGTGAATGCGTTGGCCCCAAGCGCATTCCAACGAGACAACATGCTCCTTGTTTTCATCCGTCAGCTCCTCGCCCAGCTCCTTCCCCAGGCGAAGAATCTCGTCGTTGCGGGCGTAGTAGTCTACATGGCGCTGCATACCGGGCATCTCCATAAGGCTTTTCATGAGGTAGCGATCGAAGCCATCCTCTGTTATCCCATTCCCACTGAAGAACAACTGGAAGCCAGAGAACAGGCCCGCTTCAAACCCATAGTGGGAGGCGTATTTGCGATTCTGCCGATAGCGCTCTTCCATCGTCTTCAACTTCTCCATTTGCTCGGAACTGAGCACTTTGGGCAACTCCAATCTTGCCGCATCATACTCGCCCTCTTCCGTTGCGAATGACTCTACTGCCCATGCATCGTACTCCTCGCTGATATATGCGTCGTAGGTGGAGTCGAGGGCACGCCTTTTCATGTTTTCCAGCATACTTGCTACGCTCATTTTTACTATCTCCTTTGTACTATATTGATACTAATCGTACCAGATAAGTACATAATAAGGGGAAGTAAGCGCAAAACTTGTCGAATCATGGGGAGTGCGCAAAAAAAGATATGCACCTACCGAAAACCGGCAGGTGCATGGCTTAGCAGATTCGCTTTATGACAGGTATCGCATTGAGTGCGATCTCCACACAAGCGTCCTCTTGGGCTTTTGTCAGGCCCATATTCTCAAGTTCCCGGCGTACTCTGCGCTCGAGGGGAAGTTCAGTTTTACCAGCGAGGTAATCCAGGGACACATCGAGTATATCCGAAATGTTGTCTAACAGAGCGTAGCTGGGTCGTCTGGTACCATTTTCGATATGGCGCAGAGACTCCGTGGCAATGCCAAGCTGCTCAGAGAGTTGTTCCGCAGTCAGTTTCCTGAATTGCCTCGCAGTCCGTATTCGGTTGCCCATTACATGTAAATTGGTGCTCATTGAACATCTCCTACCTATCATTATCTTCCTTTAAGTATAGGAGATTAACGGCGACTCAAAAATGAGCAGAACAGTACGGATAATACAAAATTAGTACGATTGCAGGAATTATCGCTGACAAGAAAAAGGACGCCTTCTAGCAGTATAAGCAGAAGGCATCCTCATGTTGATTGGTTATTAGATGTAGAATTCTTTCAGATCGTCCAGTCGAAGGCAGGCGAGGCGCCGCAGTTCTGTCTTATTCCCGCACCCACAATCGATATCGATCAGCCCATTTCCATGCCAGATGGCGAAGGGGCTTTCCATATCGCCACTCATGTAGCAGGTGGGCGTATGGCCGACGATTGCGATGCGATCCTCGAAGTACGGAGGATCATCCGGTTTAGGCCTCCTCCAAATTCGATCATCCGGGTCATCTGACGGCATGGCATGAACCAGATGGAATTTGCGGTCGCCAACCTCAACATCAAAATGATCCGGCAGCGTACTCAGGAAATGTATGATCCTGCTTCGCTCAGCGAGCGAACATACATAGAGCAGCTCTCGATATGTATTACTTCCACCATTCTCTAGCCATAACCGTCTGCTTCCATACACACTGTTGGGGCCAAGGGTATCCAGACACATTTGCTCGTGGTTGCCTAGTAGCATGAACATGTTCGGTGTGTCCTTGATGATTTTGAGGATCTCCACGCCTCCTGGATGGCGATCTATCACATCGCCTATGATGTATAGCGTATCGTCTGAAAAGAAATTGATCAGGTCGAGCATCGCCTTGAAGCGATCCAACTCGCCATGGATGTCGGACATACAATATATCACTTGCGATGCCTCCTTCTAAAAAAGTCAAGTCTTGATTTGTTTTGAAATCCCTCTATAATCGCCTGTAAAGAACACGAAAGAGGAGTAGAGAAGATGAACCAATCCGTATTGCCCGGTTTCGAGTTCCTGCTGATGGGGACAAAGGAAATTATACAGGAGTATCCGAAAGCGCAGACTGTTGGCGAACTGGATAAAATGCTCCTGAAGGTCTGTCATGAGGCAAATAACGAGTCGATATCGGATTCTGAATTCCGTGGCATGATCTACGACCTGATGCTCAGGAAAGTAGAGCTCATGGAGGATCGGATGCCAAAGGTCCAGCTTACCTAAAGATATCGCACTCGCTGTCCAATAGAACGGACATACCCTACAATACCATTTTTCCTCTTCACTATCAAGAGGTTGAAGGCCCCCGACATCGTTATGGATGCCGGGGGCTTCTTGTTAGCTCACTTGCACATACTGAGTTTCGATGACTTCACTGGGAGGCACGGAAGCAAAGGGCTGTCGGGACCATGCGGGGGCCATAACAGGAAGCAGAGAGCCGGACTCGGCCAGTTCATAGGCACGCAGCATATCTTCCGCAGACAGGTTCGGGGTCCGGGTACGAGGCGGTGCAATCTTGGTCAGATCAAAGATGATCGCGCCCTGCTCAGGCCAGGGCACGCCATAGAACCGGCGCGGCGTCTTCGCGGTTTCCCAGCCCAGCTTGCTCCGGATGATGTGGGTGAGCATCCGGTTACTCACAGTCGTCCACTTTTTTTGACCTTTCAGATCATCGGCAGTGCGACCGGCCATAAAGGGCACGGCGCACTTGTCCTTCGGATCACAGGCCTGAATGGCCAGCGTGCAGCCATCCGAGCTGATCAGCAGACGAATATGCTCCGGATAGCCCAACTCAGCGGCACTCAGATTATTGAACCGGATGCTCGAGTGGGCGATGCGCGCCTCAGCGGCGCTGAAGGTGCGAAGGGTCGGGTTGACAATGCGGAATTCAGACATGCAGGCATTCATACATCAATGTCCTCCTTGAATAGTATCGGATGTAGTGAGGAGAGAATTCCCTCTCCAGTAATTTCTTCGAGAATAACAGCTTCGCGATCGGGCATAGAGATCCGGTTCTTTGCCTCACGCCACTCCTCCTTGGAGATCAGAGGCGGGTGAACATCACGCATCCGGTACCGTTCCACCTGGCCCAGATTGCGAACGCGCTTGTGAGCGAACAGGTCTACACATAGGCTCTTTTGCATAATCACATCTCCACAGTATCGGTCGTTGCCGAGAATGTAGGTGACGGAAGAGATCGTCCAGCACGGCTTCTTTCCGGTGGGAGTGGGGATACCTTCGTGCGTCAGTATCTTTGCGATCTCATATGGGGTTTTACCCCCGAGATAGAAGGCGAAGATCCGAATAACTACACCGGCTTCCTCCTCATCCACGACAAGCTTGCCATCAACATTCTGATATCCGTAGGGCTTGACCAGTTTGGGAATGCCCTTAGCAAATCGCTGTCGGATACCCCAGGCAACGCTGATGGACTTGTTGACGCTCTCGTCCTGTGCAAATGCGGCCAAAACGGTTAGGAGCAGTTCGCCATTTTGGGATAGCGTGTTGATGTTCTCTGTTTCAAAGTAGATGCCGACGGGTGGCGATAGGGCTCTCAGGTCACGGGCGTACTTGATGCAGTCCACGACATTACGGGCAAAACGGCTGACAGACTTTGTGACGATGAGGTCGATCTTGCCAGCCTTACAGTCCTCAATCATGTTGTTGAAGTCCTTGCGGTTCTTCACCGAAGTTGCTGAGATGCCTTCATCGGCATAGATGCGAACCAGCGTCCAATTCGGGTGCTTGGCAATGTACTCGTTGTAGTACTGTTGCTGGATTTCAAAACTCTCTGCCTGCATTTCGGACATCGTACTGACTCGGCAGTACGGAGCAACCCGATAGATAACATCGTCGGAATGCTGAGGAGCCATGTCCTCTCGGGCAGGCATTCGCTCTACCTGTTTCCCATCATGGAACGCCTCGCGGATCCTTTGCTTGCGATTCTCGTTTTTACTTTCCTGGGCCAAAATCGTTTTCTCCTTCCTTATGGTATCTGGAATAGAAGAAGGCGTGAGGCGGGGGCAGCTGGATCTTTCCCTGAGGGGTATAGACCCTGATCCCATGCCGGTTCAGCTTCTGGCCAATCAAGGTGTAGCCCTCAGTGCTCCTTGATAATCTGGATGGATCAACAATCAGCACGCAATCATAGGCGCCGTGTTTTCCATCTCGGATCAGCGTTTTGATGCTCTGCCGCTGCGGGTCAGTGCCACTTTCAAAAACAGTCACTTCTGCCACGACGGTAAGGCCGAGATCCTCAGCAGCCTTTCGCAGCATCTCAAGTTGGCTGTTCATGGCTATTTGGTTGGGTTCATTTGCGGTGCCGCCAATGCGGCAATATATGCAACAACGACTCATTCGCTTTCGTCCTCCAATTCATATTTCCGTACAAGACGGTAGAATGTAGATGCGCTGATCCCGAGCTGTTTATAGCACTGGACAGCGGTGATTTGGCCCTGCTTCCACTGGGGGTAGTAGGTATCCCAGCCTTCGACGGTGCATCGTGGCCGGCCAAACTTGACGCCTTTTAGGTGTGCAGCGGCAATGCCCTCTGCCTGTGCCTTAGACTTGGTATCGACCTCGAGCTGTGCTCCAAAAGAGAGCACAGCGAGGACGATATCGGTGATGACGCTGCCAAGCAGGTCCTTATATTGGGTGGTGTCGAGGATGGGGGTGTCCAGAACAACGATATCAACACCAAGAGTCTTTGTGAGAAACTCCCATTCCGCGCGGATGGCAGAGTAGTTGCGACCGAAGCGGTCGATGCTTTTGACAACTAACACATCTCCTTTTCGCAAGATGGTGTTGCGCAGGGCCAAATAGTTGGTTCTCTCAAAGCTGCGGCCACTCTGCTTGTCCACATAGATATCACGCTCTTCGATCCCAGACTCCAGGAGTTCCAGAACCTGTCGGTCCTCATTCTGATCCGTGGTGGACACGCGAGCGTAACCAAAGCGTTTGTTACTCATATGCTCACCCCTTGGTCCGGAACATTCCCATAACGCCACCGAGCTCGGCGAGGTCATCTGCAGCAAGGCTTGATCCATTTGTCTCCGGAGCCGGAGTTTGCGCCGAGATCTGCAACTCGCCGCTGGAGATCATTTCGGTAATGATCTCCTTCACAGTGCTTGCAATCCACTCCTTGCTATGCTCATCAGCAACCTCAGGGCAGCTGGTGTAGTGTAGTATGGCGCTTACAACCAATTCAGACATACTGCGTGGTCGCTGGCGAAGGATTTCCAGAGCACGCCGGTGCCGAAAGTCCATCTCATTGAACTGAAGGACCACACGGGCCTTTTTATTGCTGCCCATTTGCCGCCACCTCACTCTGGTAGAGGAGCTCATAGCCGCGAGCATTGGCATGAATATCCTCGATGAAAATGGGGAAAGCTACTTTGTTACCGCGTTCGATCATTCCACGCAGGAGCAAGGAACCGCCACCAGCAAAGACGCATTTACTGGTGGAGACATCAACGCCTCGCTCACGCAGGAAGTTGTAGAACTCCGTAAGGAAGTCATTGGTCATGGTACGGATCAACTGCTGTACCTCGCCGGGAAGGACGGTGGGTTGGTTTCGGATGACCTCGTCGATATCGCAGTCTTCCAGGATCCGGGCATAGAGCGCATTACACTTGCTTGCGATACCGTTGTAGAGGGTAATGACACCCTTCTCGAAGCTCTCTACCACCGCCAGATCCGGATGGCCGCTGCGCAGCTTCAGGACATCGATGGTAAAGCCGCCAATGTCAATGATATAGGCGACGGAATGAGCTTTCAGCGTGCCGAACTGGGTAACGGCAGCCGCAAATGCCTGGGGATAGCTGAGTACCTTGCTGACCCGGATCGAGTAGTACTTTCCGTTATACTCAAAATCCACGATCTCGCGTCGGCGCAGGAAGTACTGCTCGAAACGGCTGTGCAGCTGCTCATAGTGTGCGGGAGGCAGACCCACAAGCAGGGTAATGTCAATGGGATCGAGTGTCTCGGGCACCTTGCGGCGCTCCAGCTCCTTGGCGATGGCAAAGAGGGTGAGGACATAGAAACGCTCATCCTCCGTCTTATCGCGGAGATAGGCGATGCGCTGCTCTGTCAGCGTATAGTACTTGTTGTTCCAGCAGATGTAGTCCGTTTTGAAGCCCTGGAGCCCCTCGGATACAATCAGGCCGGAAGTGAACAGCGCGTTGGGGGTCTTAATCGACTTATTGCCGTGATCGACAGAAATAATCATGGAAATTTACCTCCTTATCCGGTGAAACAAGGCGAGGCGAGAAGCCCCGCTTGATGTGTCTGTTAGTATTTACGCATAGTGTTTTCTTAGAACAACAACTACGCAAAATGTTTTTCTGCGTGTAGTTTAGTGGTCTTGCAGAAGACCCCGGAGCTTCTTGAGGGCTCCGTTGACCGACTTCAATGCAGCGTTCATATGGCAGCCTTCCCGCCTTGCAATCTCACGGATTGACATATTATCCATGAGCATACGGATGCGGCGCTGCTGGATGGGCGTCAACTGAGAAATCGCCGCATAGAGCTCTACGACCTGCTCGTCCCAGATCAGAGCGTCCTCAAGCTCGTTAAGCGTAAAGTGCTGCGGCATTTCCTCCAGATCGTCCATCGGGGTCCAGTCGCGGTGATATACTTCCTTTCGATGAATACGCTGAGTTTCGTTCTGCAGCGCACGCCATTCTTCGTACAGCTCATCGCTGACGGGAATTTCCTGATAAATGCCATAGTAGTCCTTGATTTTGATTGTCTTCATGTGTTACCTCCAAGTCGTTTCATTAGCGGATGCGGACGAACGACTTGAAGGGGGCGCACGGGCCCAGTAGCTGGCTCTTGACATGGATTACGCTCCCAATCAGGGCAACAAAAAAGCCGGCCACTCTCGTTTTCGAGAATGGTCGGCTCTTTGTTCCGGTATTGGCTGGCGCACAAGGGTATGAAAAAAGCCCCTCGGATCATAGACCCGAGAGGCTATAGGTGCTCCAGCATAATCCATTATACCGGCTGAGTCTCTACACTACAATTTCGTTTGGCTCTCAATTTCCTCCCAATTTTCTATCATGTTTTCTCTCATCTGACTGCCACATTGTCTCTCATTTGTCTCTCACGAGACTTCCACCTGAGCGGTGACGCTACCGCTTTGCTGCAGGTGCTCCCTGATGATCAGATCAGGGATTACGACACACCAGAGGCTTGCCGCATAGGCACGGATAGCTGGCTTGATGTGCCGATAGTATGTAGATGAGGAGATTCCGAGGTTGAGATATGCTTCCTCATTTGAGGTGCAGTAGACATCAAAGTACCTTGCCTGGAGGATGTTGAAATAGGTGCCTCCATTGGGCGGCGTGTCCTTCACGAGCACCAGGGCATCCTCCATAACGGACAGAAGCTGCATGGAGTGGCCCATCTCGGCAAGGCGATCGGCGATGCGTTTCCGGTCAGTGTCACGGTCATAGTCGATGGCCAGATTGATGAAGTCGGAGATGCTTTGCCGTCTACCTTCATAGCACTCTTCTTCCATCTCACCGATGCGAGAGGCAGTCCTTCGAACGGCGGGGCCGTAAATCTGGAGCAGCGCCAAAGTCTTATCAATATCCTCCTCGGTGAGGGTACTGGTGATGTCAAAGGTTTTCAAGTAGTTCTGGAATTTACTCATTATTCGTCCTTTCTGCCAGGCCTCTTTAATGGTAAAAGTTGAAGGAGCCAAGAACTTTGGCATAGGCCTTGGACTTATTGTGGAGGATGCGCTTTTCGCCGTCCGCCTTGACTTTACGATCTTTCAGGTAGAGATAGAGTGCGAAGGCTCCATTTTCCTTCACGACGATCAGGTCACCGTCATTGATCTCGGCTGCCCTCTGACAGAACAACACGCTGCCGGTGGAAATACCGTGCTCCTGATAACGATGTCCATCGGCCATAATGCAAAAACACTTTTTGGGAATCAGACCAGAAAATCCGTCGATCTGGATGGAGCCATAGCCATTGCTCAAAATGGGGTGTCTGGCTTGAGTCGTTTCAACTGCTGCGTTTATAGTCAATACCTCCTCAGTGATACATAACAGAGGGCATCTTGTATTCAACCTCCCGATGGGCAGGCATCTTCAGCCCCGTGGTGAGTGCGGCGAAATTGATGGAATGGAGGCCATAGCGGCGACGGATGTCTTCCATGGTGCGCTCCAGGATGAGGCGCTTGTTGTGCTTGGTAAAGTCTGACCAGAGATCGAGCTGAATCGGCGTGTCAGACGGGATAAGGTCGATTGCGCTGATGGTCAGAGACCGGATATTGTTGTTCCAGGTATGCTTCTTGCAGAACAGTTCAAAGCCTGCCGCTGCAATTTCCGTGTAGCTTTGCGTTGGAAATGTCAGTTTTCCTTGGTATTCCCGATGCGAGAGGGTGTTGTCGCGGACGCTGATGCGGACCCGTGTGGCAGCCAGCTTATTCTTCCGGAGCTTCAGCCCAACTTCCTGAGAAAGCTCCATGAGAACATGGCGCACTTCATCTTTCGAGAGCAAGTCATCCGTGCAGGTAATGCCGTGACCAACGCTTTTGATGGGGGGATCATAGTCGCAGGGCATCACGCGGGACTGATCAAGTCCATTGGCGAAGATCCACAGTTTCTCGCCGTTGATTCCGAGCAGTCGGACAAGCATCTGACGATCTGCTTTGGCCAGATCTCCGATGGTGTGGATCCCGTAGCACCGCAGCCTTTCTGTGGTGGCTCGTCCAACACAGAGAAGTTCCGACGCTGGCAAGGGCCAGATTTGCTCCTTGAAGGACGCTTCCGTGATTTCTGTTACGGCATCCGGTTTCTTCATATCGGATCCCAGCTTGGCGAAAATCTTATTGAAGCTGACCCCGATAGATACGGTAAGCCCTACTTCTTCCTTTACTGCCTTTCGGATCTCGTTGGCTATCTCGGCCGGTGTCTTATGTGCCAAAAGGGGCGAGCCGGTGAGCTCGATCCAACTCTCATCGATGCCGAAGGACTCCACTTCCGGGGAATACCGCAGATAGATTGCACGCACAATCCTGGAAAACTTCAGGTACTGATCCATGTGCGGAGGGACGATCGTTAATTGCGGACACTTTTGGCGCGCCTCCCAAATCACTTCACCTGTCTTCACCCCACACTGCTTTGCCAACTGATTCTTTGCAAGAACAATTCCATGACGATCCTCCGTGCTGCCGCAAACCGCAATGAACTTTCCACGCAATTCCGGATGCAGCATACATTCAATACTCGCATAGCAGTTATTGAGGTCGCTATGCAATACAACCCGACCTCCCATATTCGGTGTGCCTCCTGTCTGTGGCTTTTAAGAAAAGTTCCAATCAAGTTCCTAAAAGTTCCTATTGACAAGTTCTACTTTCCAGAATATAATGAGGCTAAAGTTCCAACAAAGTTCTAAATAGTTCCATAAAAGTTCTAACAACAAAATAGCAGGTCGAAGATAGGTTTGTCAATAGAACTTTCAAAAACTTTTCCCGATCTGCAGAAAGAGGCACAGTTATGAAAACGACTGGAGAAAAAATCAGAGAAGGCCGTGCAAACCTGGGCATTACCCAGACTGAGCTGGCCGAAAAGATTGGCGTTACGCTGCGCACGATCTCCAAATATGAAAAGCAGGGTGTGATGCCTCGTGGCGCCAATTTGCAAAAGCTGGCCGAGGTTCTTGGCGTTTCCATCGCATATCTGAGCAACGATGAGATCGTAGATCCCGCTTACGGACTCGAGGAATCTCCTTACATTGAGAGTGCTCGGGCAGTCTACGGTAAGAGAGGCGCCGCTGATGTCGAGCAACTACTGACTCAGACCAGAGCCCTCTTCGCCGGTGGCGATGTACCGGAGGAAGATAAGGAACTCTTCTTCCAGGCAGTCACCGAGGCTTATTTTGCCAACAAGCAGCGTGCCAGCGAGAAGTTCACCCGCAAGGATTATAAGAAATAAGCCGGATCATCTCTGTGTGTACGGATTATTGGACACCCCTTTTGGTACCTTTATGCTGTACGATAGGCTATTCTACTTCTGAAGTGAGGTGAGTGGATTGCTGACGATGGCGATTAAACAGGAAGCAAATCGTTTGAAAATGAAATACCAGACTACCGACCCGTATGATATTTGCACGAGCATGGACATCCAGGTAATAAAGCGGCCTATGGGCGCAAGCGCCCAGTCCTGCAAGGGCTTTTTCCTGGTTTCTTCTCGGTGCAAGCTGATCGTGATCAACAGTGATTTACCCGAAAGCATTCAACGGATTATCATAGCTCATGAGCTGGGACATGCTGTTCTTCACAGCGATTCGGCCATCAGCGCATTCCATGAGTTTGCGATGTTTGATGACACGGATCGTATGGAGTATGAGGCAAATGTGTTCGCTGCGGAGTTCATGCTGAGTGATGACGAGGTCATGGAGTCGCTGGAGATGCAGATGGACTTCTTCCAGATGGCCAGATGTCTGTATGTACCGCCCGAGCTGCTGGACTTCAAGCTGCGAATCTTGCAGCGGCAGGGCATCAAGATCAATGCCCCTTACATCGCACATGGGGATTTTCTCAAGCGCGATCTGGGGCAGCCTCTGAATTGAGTATGTTACCGGGGGCAGCATTTAAGGTCTATGTCAATGTTTTTGTAGAGCACACTACCGAGGGACTAATGCTTCCACGCACAATAGTCTGGGAAGATGGTCTGAAATATGACATAGACCGAGTGATTGATATTCGGCCTGCCTATGCAGCAAAGGCAGGTGGACAAGGCGACCGTTATACCATTCAGGTTAACGGAGCACGAACCTATCTATATTTTGAACGCTCCTCCAATCCGACCGACACGAAGATCGGGCGCTGGTTTGTTGAGCGCAAAGTGCCTTTGAAGGAATTTTTATGAGAACTGATGATAAAAAGCACCAATGCTGGTTGAACGAGGGTGAGACGATCCGCTCGTTCCATCCGGTGTTAGATTGTGCGCTTCGTGAGTTTGCGGACCACGACGCCTTTGTGAGCTTTATTTTTGAGATGGTTGATATTTTTTGATTTCGAGTAAGTGAGGAGGTAACAATGTATAGCGCTGCTATCCAGAGATATTTCAATGAGCACATCCATCTGCCGTATTCCTTCTTCCTGCAGCCTCAGCGTTTTATCCGACATGCACTCAAGAAGAAGGGTGCGTTCATGGCAACCGCATACAACTATGTCGAGCCCAGCGAGGCTGACAATGAAGACATTATCGAGTATCTTGCTACAGACTTCAATGTCATGGCCGGCAACACGGCTGGCCGGCTCTGCGTTTTAATGAAGCTTCCAGAGCCCACGATGCCTCTGCACTGTAAGATGATTGGTTGCTCCATCAAGCGGGATGGGAGCAATCCCATCTGGCGCACGATCGAGCTGACTGAGCAAGGGACTCTGCTCCTGTGTGGTTGGGGCGAAGGCCATACACATATGACGATTTGTGAGGTGGGCTCTGAGCCCGATCAATTCATTCCTCGCTTAACGCAGGAACTGGCCACTGCTACGGCTTTTTGGTCTCATGTCACTGGTACAGGTTTCCCTGTGGCTGGACGACCTTGATGAGATATCCCAAAAACTGAATAAAGACGGAAGGATCGATCTCTGTTGAATGGGATCGATCCTTTTTCGTCTGGAAAGCAGAATTAGGTATTCTGGCACGAGTAAAGCTCCAATGGTATTCTGACTCTGTACTTATTAGATTTCATCTCCGTTATGGAGCTTCATAAGCTGTGAGCCAACACATTCTGGCATTTCTGGGCGGACAATTTGTTTCGCCGCTCTCTTTGCGCTTTGATTTGAATTTTCAGATCAGAGCGCTCTTTTTTTGTCCAAATTCCGCATTGCGGGTTTGAGAATTATTTATTTGAAAGGTGGAACAAGCAAATGATGGAAAGCAAAGTATTCGCGGACAACTTCAGTCGTAGCTTCAGCGAGTCGGGGGACTTCTTTCAGTTTCTCAGCGCTCGGCAGGCCCGCAGCAAGTGGATGACAGCTCCGTCCAAGGAACTCCGGTTTGAGCCGGTGGAACGGGGATCCACGCTCGGAAATCTGTATATGCAGATCTACGACCACAACGGCGACGCAGATGTTCTGGAGGACACGATGGAGAATACCAGTCTCCTGTTGAAGGTGGATGGTAAGGACTACCCGGTCCGTTCCTGTGCTCTCAAGACCGTTCTGGAGCGTGCCCGCATCTCCGGTCATGCCCTCAACAAAGTCTCCAAAAGCGTATTCGCTGAGATTCTCAACTACTGCATGGGCGTTGCCTCCGGCGACAGCCTGATCAAAGTCGCAGATGAGAAGGTATCGGCAGTACACGGTGGAGATCCCAAGGACTACACGGTCATGGAGATGCTGCCCCTATTCAAAGCGACCAATGACTTCCTCAATCGAGAGTATCCCGGTAATCGCTTCATGACCGCCCACTTCGATCACTCTATCGCAACCGCTATCTGGTGCCTGGATGGCCAGGCAGACAAACTCCTTGATACATACCACCGGGAGATTGCCGCCAAAGGCCTGCGTGCCGACAAACTGGTTCCCGCACTGCGTTTCTCCACCTCCGATGTCGGCATGAGTGGAGCGAACCTCTATCCGATCTTCCTGGCCGGCGCAGAGTCCCGGATTATCCCACTGGGATATCCCATCCGCACCGAGCACAAGAACGGATCTGGCATGGAGTACTTCGAGGAGCAGCTTGGTCTGGTCTATGCGCAGTTCGAGAAAGCAGTCGATAAGCAGGTTCAGCTCATGAACATCGAGATCCGCTATCCCGTTACTACCTTAATGCGGGTGCTGAAGCGGATCAAGGCGCCCAAGAAGGCTTCCTATGAGGCGATGGACTACTTTATGGCCATTCACGGTGATGCGCCCTGTACGGCGTATGACCTGTTCATGCAGATGAGCGATGTTATCTTCTCTGCCCAGTGTGACGGCGCATCCGGTATGCGCATTGCACAGCTTGAGGAGATCGTATCTCGGGCGCTGAATGTGAACTGGCACGAGTATGATCACCCTGGCGACTTCAAGTGGTGATTGCGATGGCCAAAGCTGTTTACTACCCGAAGGGTGAGAGGCAAAAGACCATCATCAAGCTTTTGAACTCTCTGGAAGGGCGCTATTCCAGGTGGGATATTTGGCAGGATTTCATTGTCCTGTCTGCCGTCAGCATTGCCAATGCTTTCGGTGGCCCATACAGAGAGCAACGCGAAGCGATGTATCTGGAGCGTAGCAAAAAATACTCAACCTCCGAGCTGGAAGTCTTAGCGCAGATGCTCGCCGAAGTTGTCGATGAGATGGAGCAAAATCCAGATCAGGATATGCTTGGCGAGCTGTTCATGGCATTGGGCCTTGCGAATGAGTGGAAGGGGCAGTTCTTTACACCCTATGACATCTGCAGAGCGATGGCAGCCATGAATCTGGGTGAGGATCTGAAAAGTCAGATAGAGGAAAAAGGCTGGGTATCTGTGAGTGATCCCGCCTGTGGGGCCGGCGCATTACTGCTTGCCTTCGCAAACGAGTGCAAAAGGAACCACATCAACTATCAGACTTCCGTTTTCTTTGTCGCGCAAGACATTGACTTCTTGGCGGGCTGCATGTGCTACATCCAGATGAGCCTACTCGGCTGTCCCGGCTATGTGGTCATTGACGATTCCATCCTCCATCCGGCGCAGAGCTACGATGAGGACGGACTTATCCCCAAGAACAGCCCCAATGTCTGGCTCACCCCGATGTATTTCAGGGATGTCTGGCATTGGCGGAGAATTTTCGCACAGCTGGACCTAATTACTCAGACAAAGGAGAGAACGCATGGAAAACCTGACATGTAAGGGACTGAGTGCCGCTCATCGGAGAATGCTGATCAAATGCATTACCGAAGAGATTGGCAGCATTCCTGAACCGGTGGAAATCGAGTTCATGGAGCCCATTCGACGGAAACAGTATTCATCGCTATGGTACGGCGGCCAGATCGCTGCCATTCGGGTTCACGGTTGCGTTTTTGAGGTCCATGCATTAGGCGATGTCTACGCATGGCTCTATGACAAGAGCGACCGCGATCGCGAACTGCTCTATGTGAAGGACAAGAACAACTCCGGCCGATTTGGATCGGATATCCAGCCTTATCTCAAGACTGACCGTGCTTTGGTAGCAGCAATCTGCAGGAAGCACAATCGGTATTGGATCGATATGGAGCATAACAACTGGTGGGAATGCTCTGTCTATACACCGGATGGAGTTTTCCATGATTTGATGTGGGTGCTGGATAGCGACCACATTTTCGCTGGAATCAGGGAGGTGTTCTGTCACATGGACGCAGTTCTGAAGGATCTCGGTGTCCCGGCGGGAAACGAGGGTTCGGAGGTGTCATCATGAGCAGTTTTCGAATTCCCTTGGTTTGGCAGATGTACGGGCATGTGGATGTAGAGGCTGATACCCTGGACGACGCTATCGAATACGCCTTGGGGCCGGATTGCCCGCTTCCTGAAGGCGAGTATGTAGATGACTCGATCCAGGTGGACGATCTGGTTTTGAACCAGGAGGCAACCCATGAAAGCCATCAATGAGCACTTTGAAGTTGGGCAGCAATACTATGCTCTCGTCAGTAAAGAGGTGTTGGTGGTGTCTGAAGTTTTGCAGCCTGGAATGTACCCGTCAGGCTCCGGAGGATACCATACGCTCCGGTCGCCGATGGTTCGGTTCAGAAGTGAGAAGACTGGCTTAGTGCATACCTGCAGCCTTGAGCTGGCCAAGCATCTGCTGCTTGCCAAGCGACAGACAGCAAAAGAAAAAGGAGTTGGTTGATCATGAATAAGGCACGACGCTTCGTCATTGAGACTCCGCTTGGAAAGCTTGAGGTCTATGCCAAGCACGATAAGAGCGATTGTGCGGAAGACTATCCCGGCGTCTTTATCGACTTTGTACGCGAGGATGGCGCCACGGTCGTGCTGGCTTGTGTGGAGTATGATCCGGACAAAGATTTGCTCCAGACAGTCGTCTATGGCGATTGCGCATCGGACGAGCCAACAGCGATTGTTGAACACTACAACACTGATTTTGAAGAATGAGGAGGATCGATTATGCCTAATTGGGCGTTTGGAACTGTTAAGGTGACTGGTACTCGCGAGGGTGTCAAGTCTTTTGTGGAGCGTTTCATCAGCAGCGATGATCAATCAACTGTCCCCGGAAAGCGGTTTTTTGCCCGGAGCTTTTCCGAGCAGAAGCGAGAGCAGAGCGTCAAGGATGCCATGGAAGAATTCGAAGGGAAAGCAGATAACGAAACTGCTGAGCATTCCTTCCTCGTCATGTTTGCCTGGTCTGTTTGGTCCTGCATGATTGATGGTTACCCCCAGCGAAATGATGCCGAGTGCATCACGCTGAGTGAGGCCTGTATGGAGGATCATGTAGCTGTTGAAATCCGCTCTACGGAGACCGGAATGTGCTTTGAGGAACATGTCACCTGCGACGAGGATGGCAATCTCAACCATGCTGAACGAGACCTGAGCCGCTGCAAGTGTCGCAACTGCGGCGAGATCAGCCTCTTCGGATCCTTTGAGGATCTGGACGATGCTGAGTGCTCGGAATGCGGTGAACGTGGTTTCGACCGTTGTGAGGAGGAGTGAATTATGGCGCTGAATTTGAATTACAAACCCAATAAGCTGGTCGATATCACCACCCTCACTGAGGATCAGTGGTTGGACTGGCGGCGCAAAGGGATTGGCGGCAGCGATGTAGCTGTCGCCCTTAATTCCTCTCCGTATCGCACGGCCAGAGAGCTCTACTATGACAAGATCGGAGTGGTCATGGCAGATGAAGGCCCGGATAAGAGCATCACTTTCCAAATTGGGCATCTGCTCGAGGATGTGGTGGCTCAGATCTTCGCCAAGAAGACCGGCCTGTCTGTCTTTGAAGACCACTGGATGTACCAGCATCCTATTTTCCCGTTCCTGATTGCCGATGTAGACCGGTTCGTTATGCTTCCGGATGGTCGAAAGGCCATCCTCGAATGCAAAACCGCGCACTATGATATGCAGTTCAAGTGGGCGAATGGCTCTGTGCCACGCCATTATGAGCTGCAGGTGCGACACTACATGGCCGTCATGAACATCGATGTCGCCTTTATCGCATGCCTGTTTTCCAACAATGAGAACGACTTCGTATGGCAGAAGATTGAGCGCGACCTCGATGAGGAGGAGAATACGATTATGGAGCTGGAGGCGTTCTGGTGCAATCATGTTCTGGCTCGTGTTGAACCGCCTCTGGTAGAAAAGCCGGATGCAGTGCTGGAGTCCCTTCGTCGTTATTTCGGGCCGGCCGATAAGTCTGAGCCGAGTGTTGATTTGGACTGCAAGTTCCTTGGCAGCCTGAAAGAAATTCTGAACCTGAAGGAGGAAAAGAAGGTGATCGATGCGCAGTCCAAAGCATTGGAGACACGCATCAAGTCGCTCTACGCCCCCATTGTCGAGCAAATGGGGACTGCCTGTAAGGCGTCCTGTGAGCACGGCAGTGAGTGCTTCAGAGTAACCTACAATCCTCAATACAGGGAAGGGATCAACAAGGACAGGCTGTCAGCGCTGAGAGCCCAGTATCCGGAAATCTACGACGAGTTCGTCGATCAGACAGAATTGAGAATTTTCAAGGTGGTCAAGACGGCCATCGCATAAGGAGTGATCGAATGCTATGTCGATATGAGCGCACCATCTTCAAGTCGGATAAGGGCTTCTGCATCTTCTCCTACAGCACCGAGGATCAGTCAGTTCCCAAGGAAGCGCATAACCGATCGTTCTACCACGACGACAAGATCCACTTCACGGCAATCGGCTATCACCTTGTAGCCTCAAATGCCGTGGAAGTAGAACTTGATGGCACCTGGGAGAACTCGAAACATGGTCTTCAGCTATCGGTCTCAATGTGTAAGGAGATTGTTCCTACAAATCAGGCTGGTATCCTCGCATACCTGAGTAGTGGTGTGATTAAGGGCGTTGGCCCGGAGATTGCCAAAGCCATTGTTGCAAGGTTTGGGGATAAGACCATGGAGGTGCTGGACAAGGAGCCACAGAAGCTGCTGAGCATCAAGGGAATCGCCCAGAGGAAGCTCAAGGCCATCATCGCCTCCTATGAGGAGACAAAGGCCCTGAGCGACCTTATGATCTACTTGGCGCCGTTTGGTGTTTCAATGAAGAAGGCTGCGATGATCAAAGAAGAGTTCGGCGACAACAGCCTGAAGATCGTGAAGTCGGATCCCTTCCAGCTTTGTAAGATCAAAGGGTTTGGCTTTATGACCGTGGACTCGATTGCCCGCAAAACCAAGGTAAGCCTAAAGCATCCTATGCGATACTCCGGCGCAATCAATTATGTGCTGGATGAGGCCAGGGTATCTGGGCATCTCTTTCTCACCGTTGATGAGACCGTGGGTCAGTGCTATGACCTGCTCAACTCGGATTGTGAAGAAGAGGTGGTCTCCGAGGAGGAGATCCGACAGGCCATCTCCAATGAGCGTGTTGAGTCCCGTGTCTATGTTGAGGGATCTCGTGTGTACCTGAGCTATGAGCGTATGTGCGAAGTCAAAGCTGCCAAGCGGATTGTGTCCATGCTCCTCCAGGAAGGGTTCGATGAGATCCGTGACCTGGATGAAAAGATCGATCGGGCGGAGAAAAACTTGCATCAGAGACTGGCCCCTTCTCAGCGCAATGCTGTGAAGCTATGCTTGTCCTATCCCATATCCATCATGACTGGTGGACCGGGCAGCGGCAAGACGACGACGCTAAGGTTTATCTTGGACATCTACCAGGCAGCGTTCCCGTCAAACGAGATCCTTTTGGCTGCACCCACCGGTAGAGCCAGTCGGCGAATGTCGGAGCAAACGGGCAAATATGCCTCCACGCTTCACTCTGCTCTTGGTCTGGTCACCGAAGAGGATAGTCCACTCAACGATACGGAAATGCTTTCTGCAGATCTTATCGTGGTGGATGAGTTCTCCATGGTGGATATGCGCCTTGCGTATGTGCTGATGGAGCGAATCAAGCCAGGAGCCCAACTGATCATCGTAGGTGATGCTGACCAGCTTCCATCTGTCGGTGCCGGCAATGTGTTACGGGAGATGATCCGTAGCGAGAAGGTGCCAACGGCAGTTTTGGAAACGGTATTCCGGCAGGCATCCAATAGTCGGATCATCACCAATGCCCATGCAATCAATCATAATGACACACATCTACAGTATGGGGATGACTTCCAGATGCTCGAAGTGCAAAACTCGGAAGAGGCAGCGCGGCTGGTCATTAAAAACTATCTGCGCGAAGTTGCAATTCATGGCATAGAGAATGTTCAGATCCTATCGCCGTTTCGGAAGCGTGGCGCTGTGGCGTCCAATGCATTGAACGAGACAATACGGGAACTCGTCAACCCTCCGAACAATCTGAAAAAGGAAATGAAGTGTGGCAGCCGGGTCTTCCGTGTGGGCGATCGCATTATGCAGACTGTAAACAGGATCAATGTGTCGAATGGCGATGTCGGTATCATAACCGACGTGGAGACAGAGGATGATGATACGATTGCGCGTGTCAAGCTTCTGGATGGGCGTGAGCTGAGCTATACGCAGGAAATGTTGGAGGACCTTGAGTTTTCCTACTGTACGACTATCCATAAGAGCCAAGGACAAGAGTATCCGGTCATCATCGTTCCTCTTCTGAAGGAGCACTATATCATGTTGCGGCGAAACCTGCTCTATACAGCGGTGACCAGAGCCAAGGCAAAGGTCATTCTGATTGGGCAGAAACAAGCCGTATTTATTGCGATCCACAAATGTGATGTGGGTCAACGGAACACTGTCCTCGCTGATCGAATCGTGGCTTACTACAACCGCGAGCTCAGCAAGCGAGTGACTTGATTTTTGGGAACCGGGGTGGTCAGAAGCCACCTCGTTTCTACATTTATTATGAAGGGAAGACTCAACATGAGTGAATTGAACACGAACGCGGTCCCGGCCATCAATGCCGTTGAAGGATTTAACCCTGCTGACTTTGTGCGTAACACCGTTGGAGAAGAAGGTGAAAACGATCTCTATTTGGATGTCAAGTACCGACTCCTCTGGTTCCGGCTGCACTGCCCGAACGGCAAGATTGATCCGGAGCTTGTACATCTAGACGAGAAGAGCGCTGTTGTCTGCTGCAAGGTCTACGCAGACAAGGCTGACCCTGCTGACCAGTTCATTGGGAAAGCCTACTCTCAGCGCTTTCCTACTGAGGAGCGTTTTGGAGATCGCTTCCTGGAGATAGCAGAAACGGTGGCAAAAGGGCGTGCGCTGGCCGATGCCGGCTATGGTACGCAGTTCTGCATGAATGGAGAAACCCTGGCGAGAATCATCGCTGACGCTCCCATCAAAATGCCGCCTGATGAAGACGCCGGACATCCGGGAAATGTAGCGGCCAGCTTTACTGCGCAGCCGATGCCTCCTGCAGTTCCGGCTCAGAGTGCTCCGGTGTCTCAGCCACCTCAGCAGATGCAGCCTCAGACACCCGCACAGCAGCCGAAAGCAGCTGCGCCTGAACCGCCCAAGACGGTTGATGAGTATATGAGAGTCATGACCATCGAGCAGGCCAAGGCCGTTAAGGTTGATTTCGGCCGCTTTAACGGTTGGACCCTGGGCGATATTGCCATGAAGAACCCCGGAGATTTGGCGTGGTATGTGAAGAACTATTCTGGCCATAACCTTGCACTCAAGGCAGGTGCCACAAAGCTGCTGGAAGCTGTTGGTCAGATGGCCAGCTGATTGGGCCCCTCACCGAGGGAGGTGATTGATGATGGGCAGAAAACCAGATCTGCCATGTGACATCGAACAGGTAATTGATTTGCTTGGAATTGAAGTAATCAGAGATACCGGCACGCAACTACATTGTAGGTGTCCATTCTGTGCAGATCGAAAAGCTCATATGAATGTGAAGATCCGAGACAATGTGTTTCGGTGCAACCGCTGCGGCAAAGGTGGGGGCATCCTCCACCTTTACGCAGAGTTTTGCGAAGTCACCCTCCATACGGCCTATGAGGAGCTTTGTAAGATATTCGGTCCCGACAGCAATGAAAAACCGCGCGAGTATAAGAGAAGGCGGAAGATAATTGAGACAGCGGAACTGCCGATAGCCTCGGCTGAGGTGCGAGATAACACCTATTCAAATCTGCTCTCACTTTTGACCCTGTGCCCCACACATCAAGCATCGCTGAAGGAACGAGGCCTGACCCGAGATGAGATTGACTGGCTTGGCTATCGAACAACCCCCACGACACGCCTGAGACGGATCGTGACTGAGTTGCTGGAGCGCGGCTGTGTCCTTGATGGTGTTCCTGGTTTCTATTGCCAGAAAGATACCGGGCAGTGGACGCTCGACATCAGAGGTTCTGGAATCATGCTTCCGGATCGAAATCTTAATGGGCAAATTGAGGCCATTCAGGTTCGACTCGATAAGGTTTATAACCAGAAGTTCTATAACCTAACGAGCATCGATCAGTACTATGGAACACAGTCCAAGTGCTGTCCACATTATGTCGGGGTTCACGAAGGCGACGAGGTAGTCTGTCTCACAGAAAGCGTGATGAAGGCAGATATTGCCTACAATTTTGCGCTTGGCACCTCATATGAAAGTGGTTTTGTCGGCCTTACCGGAGTGCCAAGCTATTCCCAGTTCGAGCGTGCGCTTGAAGAGCTTAACTCTATCGGCGTGGTACGAATCAACATTATGGTTGACTCGGACTACCAGGTCAAAGAAGAGGTCCGAAAGGCGCGTGATCGCTATATCGAAATGGGGGTTGCTGCTGGCTTTGAGGTGGCTCCGATTACCTGGACACAAAAGCGGAAAGGCGTAGATGATCTCTATAAGCACCTTTTCCGGAACAAATGATTATGACTTGGGCTGCAGCATTTTAGCTGCAGCCCTCTGCGTATGAGGAGAATCTATATGGTTCCTATTGAAAACCAAGAGCGACCGAACATCAAGTCAGTCTATACTTGCTCGAACTGTGAGAAGGCTCTGTTTGATGGCGATGATGACCATCCGAGATGGAACTTCTGCCCCATGTGCGGCCAGGAGATTGAGTGGGATAAATCTGCAAAGGTCGTTTGGGAAGAAAAAAACTGTAATGTCTGTGGCGGTTGGCTTGTTAAGCGCCACCCTGCAGGTTTTTGGTATGCCTCAAGCGACTATATTGGGATGGATACCTGCTACACCTGTTGGATCGAGGAGTGCCTTACGACCAACTGCCTTGGCTGTAAGCGAGGGAACTATCCGGACTGCAAGTGGATTGATTTGAAAAAGTCTTATCAGGAGGAAGACAAATGAGCGTTGAGATCTATATTGATGACTTGAAGCCTGACATTGAAAGACAGGTATTGGAAGAGCTGGGGCTCGAAACTGCAGAAGATGGGAATTATGATATTATCCCTCTTTTCAGCGTAGAGAGACCGGAATGATTTTTGGGCAGATCACGAATTTTTAGTAGAGGGGGGTGGTCAAACACACCCTCATTTCTACATTCATTATGAGGAGTGAACTGCTGGAATAATCCAAATAATACTAGGGATAATATCCCAAGGAGGTGCTATCGGTATTATGGAAGAACCTAAGATTACTTCTGGTGCAGTGCCATATATCGCATCTGAAATCCCTGATGATCCAAGAGATATCACACCCGAGCAGTGGGAAGCGATGAAGGCGGTTGATATTCGGACAGTAGACAAGTCTCAGCTTGTAGACTTGAGCACCGTTCACATTGATGAATCCTTGCCTGTGCGTGAAAGAGTGCTCAGTTATCTGAAGCAAGTGAAGAATCCATACTGTGTCCGAGTGGGCAACTTTGCTGTCAAGGTGAAATACAAAGAGGACGGGCCATCCTTTGAGGAAGTGTTCAAGCATCTGCTGCAGCAGCAGAGTATGATGTAATTCTTGCCAGGTCCGTTTTTCATCTGGATAAAGGGCCATAGATGTGGTAAAATAGCCTCGGACTAAATCAAGCATACTCACTCCTTAGGCAGACAGACCACGCCAAAGGAGTGAGATTATGCAGAATAATGCGAATGAGATGGCTGTGTTTAATACCGCCATCTATGTGCGTCTTTCCAAGGAAGACATCGTTGCGGCGCAATCTGGCCGTGAGAGCAACAGCATTACCAACCAGAAGCAGCTTATTCTGGACTTTCTGAAGGATAAGCCTGAATTTAATATTGTCTCCATTCGTATAGACGATGGATATACAGGGACGAATTTTGACCGTCCAGCCTTTCAGCGCATGCTGAACGATATTAAGGCTGGACGGATCAATTGCGTGGTCGTAAAAGACCTGTCCCGTTTCGGAAGAGAGTATATCAATTCCGGAAAGTATATCCACCGTCTATTTCCTGTTTTAGGGGTGCGCTTAATCGCTATCAATGACAACATCGACACGATTACCCGTGACGAGAGTAGCGAGTTTAGCATCACGCTCAAGAACTTGATGAATGACAACTACAGCCGTGACATCTCAGTGAAGGTCAGAAGCCAGCTGCAGGTGAAGCGGAAACATGGTGACTTTATTTGTCCGTTTGCACCGTATGGGTACCAGAAGTGCGAGGGAAACCACAATCGAATTGAGCCCGATCCCTATGCTGCCACAGTTGTCCAGGATATTTTCAACTGGAAAATTCAAGGCATGACGAACAATGGCATAGCAATTCGGCTTGCAGAGAGCGGAATTCTTGCGCCGCTGGAGTATAAGCGCCACAAGGGAGAGCCGTTATTCTCCGGCTTCAAAATGAAGGAACGGTGCGAATGGACAGCGCAGGCAGTTGCCCGGATACTCACCAACCCGATCTATATTGGAACCCTCCGCCAAGGCCTTCGCCGTAGACCAAACTATAAAATCAAGAAATCAATACCAACAGAAGAAAACGAGTGGGTTGTGATCCACGACGCCCATGAGCCTGTTGTCACGAAGAGGACATTCTATCTTGCTCAAAAAGCTCTTCTAATAGATACGAGAGCAGCACCACGAGCAACGACAGTTTATCCGCTATCCGGCTTGTTGGAATGCGGAGAATGCGGGAACGCAGTTACTCGAAGCACAATTAACAACGGATATAAGTTATACAGCTATTTCCGCTGCAGCGTGCGCACGAAAGAGGATCGCTGTGAACTCAAGCAGGTACCAGAGGCACAGGTTGAGGCAGCTGTCCTTCAGCTATTGCAAGAGCATATCAGCGCGGTGGTTGAGCTCGACCGGTGTCTATCTGAAATTCAGCAGGTGCCATATCAGAAAATCAATGTTGCCAAGTGTGAGCAGCGCAGAGAAAAACTTGCGGCAGAAATCGCTCGTTATCGCGATCTGAAGGCATCTCTCTATGAAGATATGAAAGAAGGACTCATTTCGAAGACTGACTTCTGTGACATCAGAGGTCAGTATGATGCAAGAATTGCCGATGCGCTGATTGCTCAGGAGCAGATCGACCGAGAACTCAGTATCTATCTCTCGGGCGAGCAGTCCCCGAACAACTGGATGAAGACATTTACCGAACATCGAGGATTGAAATCACTCACGCGGGCAGTTGTTCTGGAGTGCATTGAAAAAGTTGTTATTCACAAAGATGAAAAGTTGGAAATCATCTTTGAGCATTCCGAGGACTATGCCCGTTTGGTGAGCAGTCTGCAGGAATATGCTGAGCGTGGAATACTTGAGGAGGCGATGTAAGCATGGCAAGAAAGAGCAGAAAAAATGTCCAAGCCACACCCGCAGTTGTTGTAGGACCCGTCCAGTACAAGGTAGCGCTCTATGCCAGAATCTCGGTTGAGAACGAACAAAAGCGAGAAGCAGACACCATAGGTAATCAGATTGCGTTGCTGAAGGACTTTGTTTCCCAGCATCAGGATTTAGTTGTCTTTGACCTCTATTGTGATGACGATATCTCGGGAGTTAGCTTTGTGCGCCCGGAATTCGCTCGAATGATGAATGACATCCGAGCTGGCAAGGTGACCTGTGTGATTGTCAAAGACTTGTCTCGTCTGGGGCGAAATATGATTGAGAGCGGTGAATATATTGAGCAGATCTTTCCGAGAATGGGTGTGCGCTTTATCTCCGTTACCGATCGCTTTGACTCATTGCTGGATGATGCCGACATTTCAATCCAACTGAAAAATTTTGCAAACGAGGCATATGCGAGAGACATTTCAAAGAAGATTCGGGCGGTGAAACGGACGCAGCAGCTTGCTGGTAAGTGGACCACTGGCACTCCGCCATATGGATATATGTTAGATCCGGATGACAAGTACCACCTATTTCCTGATCCGCAAACGGGGCCAATCGTTCTTGCCATTTTCCGTATGGTGGCAGAGAATCATACTCTCCACTTCATAGCGAAAACTCTGAATGAGCAAGGGGTGCCCAGTCCCGGACGCTATCTGTACGATATTGGTTTGCGGAAGACGGAGAAGTTCAAAAATGCCATCTGGTATCTGCAAACGATCAAGAAAATTCTTGTCGATCCGGTCTATCTTGGTTGGATTGTGTCCGGAAAGTACAGAAGCCAGCTGTGCGAGCGGGGGACAAAGACTACAGTTAAAACGCCCGAAGAGGAATGGATTATCAATAAAGGTATGCATGAACCCATTGTTTCCAAAGAGCTTTTTGATAAGGTTCAGGACATCCTCTCGGCTAGGCAAAGTGAACAGGGCCTTGCGACTATCTACGATTCCAAGAGTAAACGAAGAAGTATGTTCAAAGGAATTCTTCGTTGCGGAGAATGTGGTCGCAGTATGTACTTGCGCAGTAAATCTAATCGCGGTTATTACTATTATTGCACTCTCCATGAGAATTACAATGCCACCATTTGTCCCAAGAAAGCGGTCAAACAGGAGGATGTAGAGTCCCTTGCCCTGCGGCTTATCCAAACTCAGATAAGAGCATTCTCCGATGCCCAGAGACTGATTGCCAACTTGAATGCTACGCCTTCTTCGCAGACCCGCTATCAGATATATGAAACCCAGATTGATGATGCAAAGAGAAATATTGAAAAGTTCAATCAGCTGAAGGCAACCCTGTATGGCGATTTTGCAGATGGACTTCTGAGCCATCAAGATTACACAGATCTGAGCGAGGACTACTCTAGGAGGGCGGATGATTTGAGAATCTTTATTGCTGAATTGGAGAAGGAAAAGGAAAAGTACTCAGCGGGATTTGGCAGCAAAATGCAGTGGGCACTGTTGGTTGAAAAGTATAAGGATCAGGAGTCCATTGACGCTGAGATGGCAGCAGCCTTCATTGAGACGCTTACCTTGTTTAACGATGGCCATGTTGAAGTGGCATTCCGCCATCGTGATGAGATTGAACAGGTCCTCTATGTCGCTGCGACCCGAGGAAAGGAGGCGGAGAGATATGCCGGATAAGGTGCTGGCGTTTTATATTCGTTTGTCGAGTGAAGACCGAGATCTCAAAACAAATGCATTGAAGAATGAGAGTAACAGTGTTTTCAACCAAAGGCGGTTACTCCAGGATTACTATGATACACATGAATCGCTCCATGGTTATAAAGTGATCGTGTTCTGCGATGACGGTGTCACGGGAACACATTTTGACAGGCCAAAGTTCGATGAGCTAATTGAGATGGCTCGCAATCAGGAAATTCATTGCATTATGGTGAAGGACCTATCTCGTTTCGGAAGAAACTTTCTTGAGATGGGAAACTACCTCGAACTGATCCTGCCTCTTTATGGGGTCCGCTTTATCTCTATCAATGATGCCTTTGATAGTGATGACTACTTAGGTGTCACGGGCGGACTTGAGTTAGCCCTCCGCAATCTCATCAATAATATGTATAGCCGAGATCTATCAACCAAGGTGCGCTCAGCTTTTCGTACCCGCAATCTGCGTGGTGAATACTGGGGAGGAAACGGCTTCTATGGCTACCAAGTCCATCCTCATAACAAAAAGAGATTGATCGTAGATGAGCAGGTTCGTGACATCATTGTCATGATTTTCGAGTCCTGCGTTGCAGGCATGACCACGAGCGAGATCGCTCAAATGCTGAATGATATGGGCATTCCATCCCCGTTAGAGCATAAACGGCGAAATGGCGGGTTTTATAATGGAGTGGTCAAGGAAGAGACTGGAATCTGGCTCAAGGGGGCTGTTCGAAAGATTTTGACTGATGAGCGCTATACCGGTAAGATGATTACCAATACTCGAGAGACAGAAGAAGTAGGAAAGCCTACGATGCGGTCGTTGCCCCGAGATCAATGGATCATAGTGCCAGGTACACATGAAGGAATCATTTCGGAGGAGCTGTTCCGAGCGGCACAGAATGCGCTCCAAGGGCGTATTCGGAATGTTAACAAGAATACTGCCGGAAACCGAGCCAACAATCTGTTTGTTTGTGGCTGCTGCGGGAGGAAGCTCCGAAAGAATCCAGCAAAGGAACCACACCTTGTTTGCCCGAAAAATGACAGTATTAAGGGTGCTGAGTGTGCGGGTCTCTTTGTCAATCAGGCCCAAATTGAGCAAGCTGTTCTTCAGATGCTGCGGGAACAAAGTAGGAGCTTCCTTGAGCAGCATTGTTTGATGCAGGCATGCATTGACAAAAAGCTTTCAAGTATTCAAACGGAGCTTGATGCTAACACCAATATGACAAGACGGCTCCAAAGTAGAAAGGCTGAACTATATGAGCAATACCGAGCGGGTCGCATAAGCAGAGAGAAATTTGCTGATATCCAGAAGACAGATTCAGAGAAGCTGGCAAGGCTCTCAAGTAGAGCTGAAGAGATCAAGCGGCTTCTGGTAGAGCACTATGAGTCTCGAGGTAATCTTGCGGCGGGAAAAAGAACAGCAGATCAGATCATCCTGCTTAAAGATTATGATCCGGAAATAATTAGAAATTTTGTAGAGCGGGTTCGTGTGTACCCTTCAGGAGAGATTGAGATAGATATGCGTACTTCGAGCGGGTTTGCATTTGTAACGGCAAGCTAAAACAATAAGCGCCCCCACTTTGGAGGCAGCTGAAAAAATTCCGAAAAAACTGTATGTCTATCTTGACACAACCAGAGGGCTTCATCACCGGTATGGCGTCAAAGATGTTCGTCGTCGCGGGGCCGGTCATCGTGTTCGGCACGCTCGCAAGCGTTGTGTACGGCGTTATCCTGATGCTGCTGTGAGAAAAAAAGGAGCGCCGCGGCGCTCTCTTTTTTCGCACACGTCCGCGCCATTTCGTCAAGGGGGCAAATTGACGAAATTTGCTTTCTCCCTCTTTCACCGCGCTGAGGAAGCGGAAGCATGTCCATTCATGGTTTATCCGCGGTTATTCTGTTGACATAACGATGTGGAAAACTCTGTGGAAACTGTGAATAACTTTGTTGCTCCAGTGCGTTCCCGCCGGTTGACAATTGGTTATGCTCGACGCGTTTCGGCAAAATCAGCGGTGGAATTCCCGCGCCTGCGTGCATTTCTCCCGCAAAAGGAAAAATCTGCCGCGGCCACTTGCTATTGTGGTCAAAAAATCGTATAATGTACTAAGTTTTGTGTTTGAAGATCAGAATCGTAAATTTCGGCGAAATGGAGAAACCCCAATGGCAGAAGCAAAAAAAACGAATTACGGCAACGAGAGCATCTCGTCCCTCAAGGGCGCGGACCGTGTGCGCAAGCGCCCGGGCGTCATCTTCGGCTCGGACGGACTGGACGGCTGCGAGCACGCCGTGTTCGAGATCCTTTCGAACTCCATCGACGAAGCGCGCGAGGGCCACGGCAAGCTCATCACCGTCACCCGCTACTTAGACCACAGCATCGAAGTAGAGGACATGGGCCGCGGCTGCCCTGTGGACTATAACCCCAAGGAAAAGCGCTTCAACTGGGAGCTCGTGTACTGCGAGCTCTACGCCGGCGGCAAGTACAACAACTTGGACGGCGACAACTACGAATACTCCCTCGGCCTCAACGGCCTCGGCGCGTGCGCGACGCAGTATTCCTCGCGCTATATGGACGTGACCGTCTGGCGCGACGGGAACAAATACTCCCTGCACTTTGAACGCGGCGAGCCCGTGGGCAAAAAGGGCGATGAGCTCAGGATCGAGCCGACCGACTGCGGCCGCAAAACCGGCACGCGCACGCGCTGGCTGCCCGACCTCGACGTGTTTACCGATATCGACATTCCCGCCGACTACTATGTCGAAACGCTGCGCCGTCAGGCCGTCGTCAACGCGGGCATCATGTTCCGCTTCAAAAACGAAGTCCTCCCCGGCCGCTTCGAGACGCAGGACTTCGTCTATGAAAACGGCATCATTGACTATGTTGCCGAGATCGCGGGCGAAGACGCCCTGACCACCCCCGTCTTCTGGGAGACCGAGCGCCGCGGCCGCGACCGCGAGGACAAGCCCGAATACAAGGTCAAGCTCTCCTGCGCGTGCTGCTTCTCGAATAAGGTGCAGCGCATCGAGCACTATCACAACTCCTCGTGGCTCGAGCACGGCGGCAGCCCCGAAAAGGCGTCGAAGACCGCCTTTGTCTACGCCATCGACAAGTATTTGAAGGACAACAACAAATACCAGAAGGGCGAGGCGCGCATCGCCTGGCAGGACATTGAGGACTGCATCATTCTCGTCTCGAACAACTTCTCCACGCAGACGAGCTACGAGAACCAGACGAAAAAGGCCATCACGAACAAGTTCGTGCAGGAGGCGATGACGGACTTTCTGAAGTCCCGCCTCGAAACCTATTTCATCGAAAACCGCGTCGACGCGCTCAAAATCGCCGAGCAGGTGCTCATCAATAAAAGAAGCCGCGAGAGCGCGGAAAAGCAGCGCCTGAACATCAAGAAAAAGCTCTCCGGCAGCATCGACATCTCAAACCGCGTGGAAAAGTTTGTCGACTGCCGCACGCGCGACGTCTCGCGCCGCGAGATCTACATCGTCGAGGGCGACAGCGCCCTCGGCAGCGTCAAGCTCTCGCGCGACGGAGAATTCCAGGGCATCATGCCCGTACGCGGCAAGATCTTAAACTGCCTCAAGGCCGACTATCCGCGCATCTTCAAGAGCGAGATCATCACCGACCTTTTGAAGGTCCTCGGCTGCGGCGTCGAGGTGCCGGGCAAGTTTGTCAAGGACCTGAACGCCTTTGATATCAACAATCTTCGCTGGAACAAGGTCATCCTCTGCACCGATGCCGATGTCGACGGCTTCCAGATCCGGACGCTCATTCTGACGATGATCTACCGCCTCTGCCCGACGCTGATCCGCGAGGGCTATGTCTACATCGCCGAGACCCCGCTTTTTGAGATCACCTGCGGCGAAAAGACGTGGTTCGCCTACACGGACAAGGAGAAAAACGACATTGTCAAGACCCTTGAGGGCAAGCGCTACAAGGTCGACCGCTCGAAAGGTCTCGGCGAGAACGACCCCGAAATGATGTGGCTCACGACCATGAACCCTGAGACGCGCCGTCTCATCAAGGTCATGCCCGAGGACGCGGAAGCGACGGCGCGCTCGTTCGATCTGCTGCTCGGCGACAATTTGCAGGGCCGCAAGGATCACATTGCCGAAAACGGCTACAAATACCTCGAAATGATCGACGTATCGTAATACGAATAAGCAGGAAAGGAGCCTTACTTTATGGAAGGCATTTTACTTCACGTTCTCTATCGCGGCGAAAAGGCTAATGACTTTGCATCGGAGATGGAGCGAAGCGGCCTGCGCGCCGCCGTCCTCGCGGAAGAGGGCTGCATGCAGTACGACTACTACCGGCCTCTTGCCGAGGAAAACTGCGTACTGCTCGTGGAGCACTGGCGCGACCGCGCCGCGCTCGACAAGCACTCCGTGGGCGAGCCGATGGCAAAGCTCAAGGCGCTCAAGGCAAGCTACGACCTCGCAACGACCGTTGAGCGCTTTGAATGAGGAGGAGCGCATCCACTCGGGCAGGCGTTTGGAACGCCGCAACGCGCAGATAAAGCAAAAAGGTGAAAGTTGTTGAGGTAAAAGATGATGAAAAGAATTGCAACCATTATCCTGTCGCTGCTGGTCTGTACGGTGTTATTTACCGGATGCGGAAATTCTTCTAAAAGCAGTCAGGAGCAATCCTTGAAGGTCTATTCATTCAGCGGAAATAGCGAGTCGATTTCGGTATCAAATGGCGTAATTGTTCTATCGGGGAAAGATGAAATCTGCTATGGCGGCAATTTGAAAGTAATGTCAGATGATTTTGCTGATATTACCGCATATTCCACCACCATTTATGTTGATGGCGAGGAAGACTCCATTTTACTTTCCCATGCAGTTGCCGATCAAACAGGCGGGACAATAGACGTTTCCGGTAATATCGGGAAAATTTCCGGTGATGTTTTGAGAGACGGCGATGCCGATAAGCTGGCTGATAATCTGTGGTTTGAATTAAAAACGACCAATCTAAGCGGAGAAGAAAATACTTATCAAGTGCAATTAGAAACAACTCTAATCGCAGGGGACAGCAGCAACTAATTGTGGTTTGCCGAACCGATTTCATCCCTTCAAGAACGAAGTTCCCTTGCTTCATTCGGACCGCAAAAAATCCGTACACAAGCATGAAGACCCGACCGATGAGCATCCATCGGTCGGGTCTTCTGTCTGATGCGTCCCTTTTTTCACGCCTTCTGCGCACCGACGTCGCCGAGGGCGGCGGCCGCCGCTTTCTCCCGCCGGCGCACGCAGAGCG
>DXUR01000040.1 GCA_019417795.1 Clostridiales bacterium
GCCATATACAAGGAAGCCGGAAAGCAGGAATTGTATTTGAAGCAGCGCCCGGAGGAGCTCGAAAAGCTCGTGGAGATTGCCAAGGTACAGAGCACTGAGGCGTCGAATGCCATCGAGGGCATTGTCACCACGAGTACCCGAATCCGGCAGCTCGTTGAGGAGAAAACCACGCCGAGAAACCGTGATGAGCAGGAAATTGCCGGATACCGCGATGTGCTGAGGATCATTCACGAGAGCTTTGACGCGATTCCAATCACGCAGAACTACATTCTGCAGCTTCACAAAATCCTGTACAGCCACATAAATAACCCGCTTGCGGGCCGCACAAAAAGTGTGCAGAATTATATCACTGCCACCTATCCGGACGGTCATGTGGAAACGTTGTTCACGCCGCTTGCTCCTTATGAAACGCCGGAAGCGCTGGACAGAATCTGTGAGGAATACAACCGCGTAATCGGGAATATGGAACTGGAGCCGTTGATTGCAATCCCGGTTTTCATCCATGATTTTCTGTGCATCCACCCATTTAATGACGGAAACGGAAGAATGAGCCGCTTGCTCACGACGCTGCTTCTGTACCGAAACGGTTTTTATGTTGGAAAGTATATCTCGCTTGAAGCCAAAATTGCCAAAAACAAGGACCTGTACTACGATGCACTTGCGCAGGCGCAAACTGGCTGGCACGAAGGCACCGAGGATGTAGTGCCTTTCATCAAGTACCTGCTCGGAACGATCCTTGCGGCCTATAAAGACTTTGAGGATCGCGTGGCGCTTGTAGAAACCAAGCTGCCCTCATTGGAAATGGTTCGCAGAGCAAGCAAGAATAGAATCGGACGGTTCAATAAGCAGGACATCCGGGAACTCTGCCCGACACTTAGTGACAGTTCCATTGAGGGCGCCCTCCGCAAGCTGGTTGCAGCCGGTGAACTGAAAAAAGAAGGCCGTGGGAAAAATACCTGTTACTTCAGACTGAATTAAATTTCCGTCAAATTAGAGGGCCGCACCTGTTCATACGAGCAGGTGCGGCCCTTTTAGTCGCTTTATAGAAGTTGGCGCACAGTTCAAGGGTTGAGCCGCTATAGACAAGGAATACACCCAAAGGTTCCTGCCGAAATATACACTCGCCTTACCCAAAGAAATGCTGCTTCATACCTGAGACACCGCCGTCCTTATCGCAGAACCACTCGTAATCAGAATGGCAATTTTGGCAGTGGGCAATTACATCAAATCCGCCTGGTGAATGCTGGTTGTCGGCAATGCTCATGACCTCCAAGGGCTTTCCGCAGGCTGGGCACAGTCTGATCTTCCTTGCCTTACGAGTGGCACGCTCTCTCTGCTCTGTCTCAAGTGCACCTAAAAGGTCATGCCAAAGATTCGGATTCGGCTCGTGTTCTGCGTAATCTTCAAGGTGCCGCCGGATATCATCGGTGGCCAGTACGAGAAACTTATCATCCAGAAGCTGAATGTGACGCTTGATATAATCAGCGACTACCATGGGCATACAAGTATTCCTGCCCATCGCATACCGCATTGCCGACAGCAGGATCAAGCGAAAGTCAGAGTCGCAGATCGGGGCGAGCAGATCCTGAGGGAACAGCAGAAACTCCTTGCCATTATTCATACATATGCGCAGCGGCCGCTGTTCTTCCGTTACCAGATTCAATAGGCTGCTGGTTTGATCCTTCTGCTCATCAATGGTGATTGATTCGTAGTCCCGAAACGGGTTTGCTTCATAATTCATCATTTGACCTCCAATCAGTTTGCCCTCGTGATGAGGTGTTGGCATTGTAGCTCTGACTGCCCGGAGGTTCAACCGTTTCTTTTGCAGCTCGAAAAGAAATCCAATAGAGCCTGAATTCGTGCGGATTTATCATTTTCTTGCTTTTCCTGCCCAAATGTGCTACCATTATAAACAACGCTGTCAAGTGTTGGAATAGGCCTTGGCAGTATGGCTGCAATAGACCGAATGCTCTGCCAAGCGGCAGAGCATTTTTTGTATATCGGAAGGAGGGCACTATGAATAGCCTTACAGATAAGGAAATCAATAGAGCCAGTGATGGTATCGACAAGGCGCTTTCTACTGCTACACGCAGCAACCGCGGTGAAGTCGCTTTCCGTATTTTAAGTGTAGTTCGCAATCTAAACGACCACATTGCATTCAAAATTTGGAAAGACGTGCGTCCGGATCAAAAAATGGATATCAATAAGGTAGCAAGCAAGTTTGGTAATGTTCGTCCGTACCAGTTTATTGCGAGGTTTGATCATTTTTTGCGTGCATCAGTTTCTCACTTTACCCCTTCAGAAGAGGGCGCTGAGCGTCTGATGATAAAGTACTATCGATATTTGCTCCAACTTAAAAAGGCGGTATATGATAGATACGGAATGATTATCCTCAGAAACATCGACATGTTTCTCGAGGATTTAGATGAACAAACAAAAGATTATTATCAAAAAGTTGCTACAGAAATTGAAAAGAGACTTAGGACTCCGCCGCCGAAAAACTTTGATAATTACTATATTGATAAAATTAAGCCATTCTTTGTAAATCAGGAAATCTATTATGAGGTTGCATTAGAACCTGCAGACGAGAAACCAAATAAATTCAATCGAATAACTGCGTTTACCAAGTACGACATTTCTACAGATTATTGTGTTGCGCTATCATTTTCTAATGCCACCATTAGTGTGTTCAATACAGATTTTCCCATCAAAATCATAACCGAATGGCATGTATCAATTCGCCCGTGTGAACTGAATAATTTTGCTGAATTGCTTAATGTTGAGTGCTCTGTATCTCGAGGCCTCAATGAGTATAAGATGGTGATGAGCTACTTGGAGCAAAACGGAGCAACATTGGTAGACATCATTGACTACGATCAGCAAGAATATGACAGTATAAAAAACTGGGTTATTGCATCAACTCAAAAGCGCCATTCGTATATTTTTGATATGCTGGACATTTGCCGAGAGATTTCTGCCAGCAAGCGAGACGGCGCAAATATTATTCGATATTTGCTTTATCGCATGAACAACCGAATTATTAAAGATCAACAGGCACACGGAGATGAAAAGAGGTATGCGGGACTAAATATTTCTTCCAAGTGTATGCCTTTTGACAGGAATCCTTATTCATTTAATCCCAAAGGACACATTTCCAATCTGTACGATTTGTTCGAGTGCATTGATACAGCGGGACATAAAGGAGAATTGCTTTCCAGATATATCGAAAAGAATACAAATCAGAATGGAGTTTTGTTTACTCCAATTGATCAGCTTACAATGTTTGGCATACCCCAAGAGATTGAGCAAACAATAGAAAAATATAATCGCTCCCTATATAGCGGGTTTAGACCGGCGAGTGAGTTAGGAGTCTTTAAGGATTATGTTTATTCTAAGGGCTGCGAAATTGCAACTGTGCAGATTATTAATAAACTTGAAGAATTAGCTGATAATGTACCGACAATTTCATCATCTTTTTCAGAGAAAATGATTTCTCAGCTAAAACTTTTGCCTGCGGGTCAAAGACTGGATGACGAGGTTAAGGAGCAAATCTTAAAGACTTTATTTTCTGAATCTGCAGTTCACCTCATCTATGGTGCAGCTGGAACAGGAAAGACGACACTGGTAAACCATATATCAAAGCTTTTAGAAGGGAAAAAGAAAATTTATCTTGCGAAGACTAATCCAGCAGTAGAAAATCTGCGAAGAAAGGTCACGTGTTGTGATAGATCGGACGAATTTACTACTATTGATAAGTTTGTTCGTAGTGGTTGGTATGAGACCTCAAATTATGACTTAGTAGTGGTTGACGAATGCAGCACAGTAAAGAACGAGGATATCCTTAAAGTCATAAATCGCGCAGAAGATGCAGCATTGCTTCTGGTTGGGGATACATACCAAATTGAAGCTATAGGATTTGGCAATTGGTTTAGCATAATTAGAAATGTACTACCAGACCGCTGTTGCCATGAGTTGACAATACCTCATCGAAGCCCAGACGAACAACTTCAAAGGCTTTGGGAAGAGGTTCGAAATATGGACGATGATAATATTGTCTTGGAAAAAATGGTGCGTAGTGACTATTCTCATCCAATCGATAGCGATATTTTCGACTCAAAATCAGATGATGAGATTATATTGTGCCTAAATTATAATGGGCTCTATGGCCTAAATAACATTAATCGTCTACTACAACTAAATAATTCGAATCCGGCGGTAGATATAGGAGTATGGAGATTCAAAGTTGGTGATCCCATTCTGTTTAACGATTCTGGCCGGTTTAGCGTCCTTTATAACAACATGAAAGGAAGAATCCTCTCAATCCAAGATTCAACTGAAAGCGTATATTTCACAGTAGAGATTGATGCTTTGCTCGATGAGCTGGAAGTGCTGTGTTGTAATGGACTGGACTATATTGGTAATGATGGAGGAAAAACGCAAGTTGGCTTTAACATTAATCGAACAAAGCCATACTCCAGTGATGAAGAACGCACAACGATGGAGCACATCGTTCCTTTCCAGATTGCATATGCGGTTTCCATACACAAAGCGCAGGGCCTTGAGTATGATTCTGTGAAAATTGTTATTGCGGATGAAACCGAAGATCAAATAACTCATAACATTTTTTATACAGCAATCACTCGAGCCAAGCAACACTTGACAATATATTGGTCGCCAGAAGTGTGCAATCGCATTTTGGCGCGCATTAGGCCTGTGAACTACAAAAAAGATTTTCAACTTCTGAAAGCAAAAAACAATCTATAGTAATACACATTTGTATGTGTTCAAGGAGATTCAATATGGCCATAAGTTATAAAAAACTCTGGAAGCTACTTATCGACAAGGATATGAAGAAGAAGGATCTATGCGAAAAGGCGGGTATCAGCCCTGCATCCGTTACTAAAATGGGAAGAAACGGGCATGTCACTACAGAGATTCTCTTAAAGATATGCACTGCGTTGGATTGCGGTATCGAGGATATCATGGAGATTCTCGTGGTGTAGGAACGATACAACGCAACCTATATGCGTTGTGGTTTTACGAAAGTTTAGTTGCACTTCCGCCAAAAGATGAACAGAAAACAATTGCAGCATTCCTCAGTGCAAAATGTGCCGAGATTGATGCGCTGACCGCCGATATTCAGACCCAGATCAACACGCTGGAGCAGTACAAACGGTCTGTCATCACCGAAACCGTCACAAAGGGACTGAATCCAAATTCAGAGATGAAGGATAGCGGAGTATTCTATATGGCTCCCATGAATGCAACATGGAGACTTACAAAGATCGGGTATATTTGCTCAAAGCTGTCTCGCTCCTTTGCGCCGGAAGATACCGCTTTAATTTGCTCCAATAAAGGAAAGGTACAGGTTCGTGCTGATGACCTAACCGGAATAATGGTTAGTGACGATAATGCAATGCAAGGTATTCGTTCTGGCGATATCGCTATTCATGGAATGGATACATGGCACGGTGCAATAGCCTTGTCTGAATACGATGGCAAAATTACTCGCGTGGTTCATGTGTGTGATAGCACAGAAGACAAGCGTTTTGTCGTTTATTATATGCAGCATCTTGCATTCCAAGGTGTTTATAAATTGATATCCAACGGTGTCCGTGGAAACACGAGTGATTTTCGAAGTTGGGATAAGGTTCGCGATATTTGGATTGCAATCCCGGAAACGAAAGAGGAGCAGGCAGCTATCTGCGATTATCTTGACAGTCAGTGTACGGCTGTCGAAGAAGTAATAGCAACAAAGAAGGAGCAGCTCGAAGTTCTCGGAGAATACAAGAAATCTCTGATTTTTGAGTATGTAACCGGCAAGAAGGAGGTACCCGTCTCATGAAGGTTGAATTCATAGAATCTGAGTTCTGGGGCGCAGCCTTGCTTGTTGCGGAAGCGGATTTTAAATTGGCTAAGACAAAAGATGCCGAGTTCGACAGTTTGGCTCATGCTACAGCCGCTTTTGCAAATCTATTTGACGTGGATTATACCATTACACGGAGAGAATACAATGCAGCTCTGGATGCACTTGAGAAAAACGGAGCGGTTATTTTTACAATTGGCTCCTCGCAGTATCCAGAACGTAGATGGGTTGAAATTCAAGTGTCGAACAACAATCAACCGAAACGTGTGCTTTACGCCGATGAGGATGGGTATCACTTGATTCGCCATGCACATTTCAATCCAAAAGCGGTTGCAGCCATACAAAAGCGGCACAAGGAGGAACGAAAGAAATGACAAGTATTCTCTCCGAAAAAGAATATCAGCATTTCATCATGGACAGGCTCTCGCTGGACAATGGTTACATCGTCCGCAAAGCGACAAGCTACGACCGTCTCTTTGCTATGGACCGGGAGCTGCTGTTTCAGTTTCTGAACGATACCCAGCCAGATGAGATGGCGGCACTCCGCAAAATCTACAAAGCCGACCTGGAGGATACCCTCGTCAATTTTATCAATGCCGAGGTCACAAAAGCGCGCGGCAGCCTGCTGGATGCGCTGAAGCACGGCATCGAGATCTCCAACATGAAGCTGGAACTCATGTATACCAAACCCGCTACCACCTTTAACCGGGAACTGCTGGCAAGGTACGAGAAGAATATTTTCTCCGTTATGGATGAGGTCTGGGCAAGCGATGATGAGCGTGTTGACCTGGTCATTTTCCTGAACGGCATTGCCATCATGTCATTTGAACTGAAATGCAATGCCGCCGGTCAATCGTACCAGGACGCCATCTATCAGTACCGGGTTGACCGTGATCCGAATACCAGACTGTTTCGCTTCAAGGCCGGGTGCCTTGTAAACTTTGCGATGGATTTGGAGCAGGCCTATATGACCACCAAGCTCGCCGGAAACTCAACCTTCTTCCTGCCCTTCAACATGGGCAACGGCGAAGGTGTCAATGCCGGTGCGGGTAACCCTACCTTCAAAGACAAGTACAGTGTCTCCTATATGTGGGAGGACATTCTGAAAAAGGACACTGTCCTCGACCTCATCAGCAAGTTCATCTTCATCGAGACCAAGGAAAGCAAGGACGAGCTGACCGGAAAAACGAAGAAGTCCGAAAATATCATTTTCCCACGATATCATCAGCTTGACGTGATCCGCAAGCTGCTGATGGATGTGCGTGAGAATGGCTCTACGCAGAATTATCTGATTCAGCACAGCGCAGGCTCCGGCAAAACGAACTCTATCGCATGGCTGGCGCATCGGCTTACTTCGCTGCATGATGCGGATAATAAGATCATTTTCGATAATGTCGTCATCGTCACCGATCGCGTTGTGGTCGACCGCCAGCTTCAGAAAGCCATTATGGGCATGGAGCACAAAGCCGGACTTATCCGTGTGATGGACGATAAATGCAACTCTGCCGACCTTGCAAGTGCCCTGAACGGCAACACAAAAATTATTGCGACCACGATTCAAAAGTTCCCGTACATCGTGGACAGCGTTGCAGGGCTGAAAGGCAAGCGATTCGCCGTTATCATCGACGAGGCGCATTCTTCCACAGCCGGTAAGGATATGGCGGCAGTCACCATGTCGCTGGGCTCCGGTGAGCAGGAGAGCGGTGATGTGGAAGACATGATCACGGACGAGATCCGCCGCAATGGCAAACAAGCCAACGTCTCCATGTTTGCGTTCACCGCCACGCCCAAGCCCACAACGATCCAGCTATTTGGTCGGCTGAACACCAAAGGGCAGCGAGAGGCATTTCACATCTACTCCATGAAGCAGGCCATCGAGGAAGGATTTATTCTGGACGTGCTTCAGAACTACACCACTTACGATACCTTCTATCAGCTGAACAAGGAAATCGAAGAAGATCCCCGCTGCAAGACTGCTGATGCGAAAAGACAAATTGCCCGTTTTGTGGAACTGCACGAAACAAACATTGCACAGCGTGTAGAGGTCATTGTGGAGCATTTCCGCACTACGGTTATGCCGGAACTCGGTGGTATGGCAAAAGCAATGGTCATCACCGCTTCCCGACAGGGTGCGGTCAAATACCGCCAGGCATTTGAGAATTACACTCAGAAAAAAGGCTACACCGATATCAAGGCGTTGGTCGCTTTCTCCGGCAAGGTGAAGCTTCCGGACGATGATACCGAATATTCTGAGGCTTCCATGAACGGTTTCCCTGAGGATCGGTTGACAAAGGAATTCGACAAGGACGACTACCAGGTGTTGCTGGTTGCCAACAAGTATCAGACCGGGTTCGACCAACCGAAGCTCTGCGCTATGTATGTTCTCAAGAAACTGAAGGGCGTTTCCGCCGTTCAGACGCTTTCCCGCCTGAACCGTATCTGCCCTCCGTTTGAGAAGAAGACCTTCGTGCTGGACTTTGTGAATACATATGAGGACATCAAGGCTGCGTTTGCACCGTATTATACGACCACCTTGCTTTCCACTTCCGTAACGCCGACGGCGATCTATGATTTGGAGGCACAGATCGATGCGTACACCGTTCTTGACCCTGATGATATCGAAAAGGCCAACGAGCTGCTCTACAAGGGAAATATCTCCTCGAAGGATAAGCAGAAGTTGACGTTCTACTTCAAGCGGGCAAAAAATAGGATCGAGCAATACGAACTTATCAAACAGCACGAGACCGTGTCCATGATGCGCCATTTCGTCCGGTTTTATGAGTTCCTGCTACAGGTGTCCTGTTTCGAGGATACCGACCTGCATAAGAAATATAACTTCATCACTTATTTGCTGGCTTACATCAATATCAAGCATCCGGGCGGCGGATATAATCTGGACGGTAAAATCAAGGCTACCAATTTCGTTCAGAAAAAGTCGGAGGAACATACTACTCCAAACCTTGTCGCACAGCCTGTGGTAAAGCTGCCGACCGCTGAGAGTTTTGGCCTGACCGAAGCAAAAGAAGAACGGCTTTCCCAGATTATTGCGGAGATCAACAGTCGCACAGGAAAAGCCTACGATAACGATGTGGCGGTCAAAGCGATGCTGCAGATTCGGGATATTCTGCTGAAGTCCGACAAGCTGAAAACCAGCGCACGGAATAATACCGTCAAAGATTTTGAATTTTCGTATTTTGATGACATTGACGATGCACTGATTGAGGGCTTGGAGCAGAATCAGGATTTCTTCTCGCTTCTTCTCAGCAACGATGAGATCAAGCGACAGGTCCTTGGTATCTTTACAGACGAGATTTATAAAAGCCTGAGAGAGGCATAAAGGGGTAGCATCATGTTTGACAAGTTTCGATTGAAAGATGTACTGGCGCACTACAAGCAGAATTTTGTCTCCACGCAGTGGGGCAACGAAAAATACAAATGGGAAGCTGTCAAATGGTTTCAGGACAATTGGGACGTGAACGCTCAAAATTTTCCTGAAATGCTGAGCCGTTCCCTCGATAAAACCTTCAATTTGCTGGCTTCCATCAACAATTTCCCGAGACGCATGATTGTAAGTTTTTCCAAAGCGGCACCGGAAGAGGTCCGGGCAATGTTTATTGCCTTGTTTGACGAGAACAAGGATGTGTATGAGCGCATGAATGCCTTCAAATTGCAGGCTTCCATCTTGTTGGAGAGATATGGAAACGGTGCCGCACAGCACTACCAATATGAAAATGCTATCAGCACTTATCTTTGGTTGCGCTACCCGGATAAGTATTACATCTATAAGTTCGGCGAGGTGAAAAATGTTGCAAACGAGCTTGAGACTGATTACCGCTTCAAAAAGGGTGCTTACGCAGACAATATCCGCAACTTTCTGCGGCTCTATAACGAAATCAGCCTTGCCCTCAAAGAGGACACAGAGCTCGTCAATCTGTTTCAGTCACAGCTGACGGATACTTGCTACCCCGACCCTGAGCTCAAAACATTGACCATCGATGTGGGATTTTATATCAGCAGATTTTACTCTCAGCAGGATGAGAATGCTGAAGCTGCCACCGAATGGTACGGTACAGATTATAATCCTGGGCTTACCATCGAAGATTGGAAAAAACTCTTAAAGGATGGAACTATTTTCACTACCAGTGCACTTGAAATTATGAGGCGGATCAAAGACTATGGTGGTCAGGCCTCCTGCACACAACTTGCGGTCAAATATGGTGAGATAAAAAACTTCTATAATTCCGGTTCTGTTGCACTGGCTCATCGTGTCTGTGAAGCCGCCGGAATCAAGCCGGCAACAAGAGAAGATGGCTCTGCACAATGGTGGACGGTCCTTTACACTGGGCGTGATGCAGACAAAGGCGAGGATGGCAGCTTTATTTGGAAACTGAGAGATGAACTTTCTGAAGCACTTGATCAGACAGATTTGAGTAATATTGAACTGTATGCAGCTGCCGCTCCCGAAGAAGACCATGGCTATTGGTGGTTGAATGCGAATCCGAGAATCTGGAGCTTTTCCGACATTGCTGTCGGAGAGGTGCAGTCCTATACGCTCTACAATGAAAACGGAAACAAGCGGCGTATTTTCCAGAACTTCCTGGATGCGAAAGTTGGCGACATGATCATTGGCTATGAATCCAATCCAGTAAAGCAGATTGTAGCAATTGGCCGTATCAGCGCAGAACAGGACGGCGAAAAGCTGTTCTTTGAAAAAATAGAAGGCTTGACCTCCCCCATTGACTATACAACGCTGAAGGAATGCCCGGAACTGGAGCGCATGGAGTATTTCCAGAATCCGCAGGGCAGCCTGTTCAAGCTCACCCGAGGCGAATACGACTTCATCCTCGATATGATTCGGGAAGAAAACCCGATTACCGCGGAGGCATCCATCGATGCTTACACAAAAAGCGATTTTCTGGATGAAGTGTATATGAGCGAAAAGCGCTACGAGAACCTTGTGGCCGTTCTGCGCAATAAGAAGAACATCATCCTGCAGGGCGCTCCCGGCGTCGGCAAGACTTTCGCCGCAAGGCGTCTGGCATGGTCTATGATGGAGGAGAAGGATGACAGCCGCATCGAGTTCGTCCAGTTCCATCAGAATTATTCCTATGAAGATTTTGTGATGGGCTACAAGCCTGTAGAGGATAGCTTTGAATTGAAATACGGAATCTTCTATCGGTTTTGCCAGAAAGCTGCCAACCAGCCAGACAAGGAGTTTTTCTTCATTATTGATGAGATCAACCGTGGCAATATGAGCAAAATTTTCGGCGAGCTGCTTATGTTGATTGAAAGGGATTACCGTGGCATCAAGGCAACACTGGCGTATAACGGACTTCCTTTCTCCGTTCCCAAGAATCTATATATCATCGGTATGATGAACACGGCAGACCGCAGTCTTGCCATGATCGATTATGCGCTCCGCCGCCGTTTCAGCTTCTTCGAGATCGAACCGGGGTTTGATTCCGAGGGCTTCATCCATTATCAGAATGGGCTGAATAATGAAACGCTGAACGAACTGGTGTCCAAGGTGAAGGAGTTGAACCGCGAAATTGCCGCAGATAAATCTTTGGGCAAAGGCTTTTGTATTGGTCACAGCTATTTTTGCGGCAAAGATGTCTGTACGGACGAATGGCTGCACTCCATCGTTGATTATGACATTCTGCCAATGCTTAGTGAGTACTGGTTTGATGATACAAGTAAACTCCGACGTTGGGAAAATATTTTGCAGGGTATGTTTCAATGATCAAAGATAAAAGCATCTTCATAAAAAACATATACTATATGCTTTCGTATGCCTTCACAACTCTGAATCAGGGCGGCTATGAGGATATTGCTACTGAAGAGTTCGAGAACATACATAACCTGCTTGCTGCGATTCTTGCAAAGGGTATCGGTAGACAGCTGAAACAGGGCCTTTACCGTGAGTATCTGAACCAAAAGGAGACGGTCACTGCTGTTCGCGGCAAAATTGACATACCCGGAACGATACAAAACCGCCTCGCAAGGAGGCAGGTATTGACCTGTGAATATGACGAGCTATCCGAAAACAATCTGCTGAATCAGATTCTCAAAACAACGGTCATGCTCTTACTGTGTCATGCAAGGGTGGATCAAGCGTACAAAAGCGATTTGAAAAAGGAAATGTTATTCTTCTCGAATGTTGACACAATCGACCCCACCGCGATCCGCTGGTCAGCCATTCGGTTTCAACGGAACAACAATACCTATCGTATGCTCATTAGTTTGTGCCAACTGATCCTCGAAGGAATGCTGTTGACCTCGGACTCCGGCGATTACCGACTGGCTTCCTTCATCGACGAGCAGCGCATGAACCGACTGTATGAGAAATTTATACTGGAGTATTACGCCAAGGAATGTCCGCAGGTAACAGCAACAGCATCTCAAATTCAATGGGCGTTAGATGACGGTATCAGCACCATGCTTCCGGTCATGCAAAGCGACATTATGCTGACCAGAGGCAATGAGGTCCTCATCATTGATGCCAAGTACTATACACATACCACGCAAACTCAGTATGATGTGCATACCTTGCATTCCGGTAATCTGTATCAGATTTTCACCTATGTGAAGAACAAAGAGGCGGAGTTCGGCAACGAACCGCATCAGGTATCTGGCATGCTTCTGTATGCCGCAACAGACGAAGCAATCCAGCCGGACAACCGCTATCGGATGAGCGGTAATCAAATCAGTGTGAAAACACTTGATTTGAATAGGAACTTTTCAGAAATATCTGCTCAGCTCAATCGCATTGTTGAAGACCATTTTTTATAAGGCTTTATCTTTAAAAACTGTATAACACAGGATTACAGGAGAAAGTTTGTGCGCAGTGTTTATATAATCAACTCTCTTGGTGTTGCTTGGTGTTGATTAGTGCATCAATGAAGATGCTTGGCAATATGACCTATGGGGTATAGTTAACCTGCGAGAGCGCACTACGAATACCCCGCAGCCAAAATAGCGGCTGAAACGCAATGTTCCAGCCGCTATTTTTCTTAAAAGTTTCAGTAGCTGTTTCCGTCGAACTGTGGTATATGTTTGTGCTGCAAGGAGGCGAGCGCATGAAATACAAGCTGCTGAAAGACCTATATGACTGTTTTTATACCCCACCCGAACTCTCGGCGCAGAAGCAGGAAATTGAGGAGTGCCACCGAGCACTTAGCGAGGCGTTGGGAAAGCCGGAGCGTCGGCTGGTGCTCCGGATCATCGACGCAAAAGACCGTATTGCGGAGGACACCTCCATCGACAGCTTTATCGCCGGATTTGAACTGGCGTGGAAACTCTCCATGGAATTGAATCATTGCGAAGACGAGCGCTCAGTCTCCTGCCGAACGGCAATGGGACTGGGAGCTTGTTTCGCATCTAAGGAGGAAGAAAAATGAAGAAACTCATCATAGTGACGTAACCGTCAAAACAGGCAGCGGCTGGACAGACATGGGACAATAGTGGTGGGGA
>DXUR01000400.1 GCA_019417795.1 Clostridiales bacterium
CTACTGGACTCGAACCAGTGGCCTCATGCGTGTGAAGATTCGATAGGGACGCCTTCCGCGGGCTTTCGGGAGAATAAAGCGGATTTGTCACAGAATTCCATCACCCGTAGATACGCTTTGTTCCGCTGTTTCCGCCCCGTTTTTTCCACTCGTGGGTCAGGACGTGGGTCAATGTCAATTACACTTACTGTTCACCACAAACGTCCCTTTTACTTTCATAACACCCGTTCAAGTAGTCAATCGCAATTGCCGAAAATGCTTCAGCGCCTTTTTGCATCACATGCTCATCCACATCAAAATGCGGGTTATGAACCGGATATTCTGTTTCCGGCATGCCATTAGAACTGCCAACGATCATAAATACAGACGGAACTTCTTTGCTTATAAAGCAAAAGTCTTCTCCCCCAATTTTCATAGTTTCGTCAGTATAGAAGCCTTTTTCAAAAATATTACGAACACTATTCCTCACTTTGGGGACCATTTCCTCGTTATTGTAAACGGGACAACACCTACCGCGATAATTCAGTTCCCCTTTGACCTGATAAATATCAGAAACCGCCTCAACAATTCTTTTTAACTCCGTCCGTATCTTTTCCCTATTGTGCGCATGCAAAGTCCGCACAGTACCAATCGCCTTCGCTTCATCCGGAATCACTGCTTCAGCAGTACCGGCTTGAAGTGAACACACTTGAATTACAGCAGGCTCCAATGGAGAAATTCGCTTTTGAATATTTTGAATCATTTGATAAGTTGCTACTAAGGGTAAAATCGGATCATTCGCCTTGCTGGGGCAGGATCCATGCCCGCCTTTGCCTCGAAATGTGATAGAGAAAAAATCTGGGTATGCTGTAATGGGACCCGGTTCAATTGCCACGTATCCAACCGGCTTTGCGGAAGAGACATGCATTCCGATCGCAAAGTCAACCTTCGGATCTTGTAAAACACCGTCATGGACCATTGCCTCAGCTCCGCCATCGGAAGCTTCCTCTGCAGGCTGAAAGCAAAACTTTACCGTACCGAAAAACTCATCCTGCAGATGAGACAAAATATATGCTGCGCCAAGAAGTGTAGCTGTATGTGCGTCATGCCCACAGGTATGCGCAATTCCATCATTTTGTGAGCGATACGGGCAATCGAGCAAGTCCACCATGGGCAGGGCATCCATATCAGCCCGGATCAAAATTGTATTTCCACTTCCTTTTTTACCATGAATCAAACCTACCAGGCCAGTCTTGGCATATCCCCGCCGCACTTCGACTCCCATGGATCGCAGTTCATTTTCAATAAGCGCCCCGGTTTCAAATTCCTGCCCCCCCAGTTCCGGATGCGTATGAATCTGCCGTCTAAGTTCGATTTGTCGCAAAGCGTACTGCTCGGAGAGTTCTCTTATTTTCTTCATATTATTCATACTCATTTCCTCTTCTATGCAGCTTTCTTTTCCTCTTCTGTCCGCATCAAGCCAAGCTGAATTGTGATAATTGCTGCAATTCCGAGTACCCGTAGATAATGATTGGATAAATGTAAGCGGAGTCATTCCGTTAGTCAAAATGCCAACAATACCCGCAAAGAACGTTCCTCCAATTAAAACAATATATACGTTTACATCCAAAATCGCAGCCACAAGTGCCGCCGGAAGAGCAATTAGCAAATTCATGCGGAATTTATCTTTCTTTTCCGCGCCCACGCCCTTAGTGGCAGCAATGGTTGTATCGGAGATAACCGAAAGGATATCGCCAAACATAGCACCGCCCAATGAAGCTGCTAAGGCGAGTTGCAACTCCAATGGCTATTGGTGTCATAGCTGTGATTGCTCCAGTGGAAGTTTCTGTTGCAATAGAAATAAAACAAGAAATGATAAAAAGTCCTGCAACCATAAATCTGTGGGGAATAAAGGTAAGAAGGTTCACCACAGAATCAACTCCGCCCATTCCTTTTGCAACGCCAGCAAAGGCCCCAGCCAACAAGAAAATCATTACCATTGACAGGACACCCTTATCCCCTGCAGCAGTTGAAAAGATTTCGAGTTTATCGTCAAACTTTCTGGAGCGATCCATCAGCGGGGCAATGATTACACCAATCAGTAATGCTCCGTGTCGGGGTATTTGCGAAAATGGTGCGTCTACTCCCATAAATGAGTAAATAATGCCACCACCCAACTCCTAAAAACAGGAATTGGTATGGGCTTAGTAGTTATATACCGCAGCTTCCAGCTGGGTCAGCGCCTTTTGGATCACGCTGCGGGGGCAGGCTGCGTTCAGACGCAGGAATCCGCTGCCGCCGAGACCGAACTCACTGCCCTCGCCGAAGGCCACGCCGGCCTTCTCCACGCAGAACTTTTTCAGCGCCGCGTCGTCCATGCCCAGAGCTCTGGCGTCGATCCAGCAGAGATAGGTGGCCTCCGGGGCATTGGGCTTCAGCTCGGGGAGATGCTCGGCGCAGAATTCGCGAATGAAGCGCATGTTGCCGCTCAGATAGACCAGCAGCTGATCCAGCCACTCCTCACCCTGCTCATAGGCGGCCATGGTAGCCACCAGAGAGAAGCAGTTGTTCCGGGCAATGTCCATCCGCTTCAGCTCCGCCACGTAGGCGTCCTTGTGTTCCACGGTGTCATAGACGATGGTGGAGGATTGGAGGCCCGCCAGATTGAAGGCCTTGCTGGGGGCGATGCAGGTGGTGGTGATGGCGGCGATCTCAGGGGACACGGAGGCCATGGGGATGTGCTTGTGACCATCCAGCATCAGGTCGGAGTGGATCTCATCGGAGATGATCCGCACACCGTGCTTTACGCAGATATCGCCCACCGCCTTCAGCTCCTCACGGGTCCAGACCCGGCCCACAGGGTTGTGGGGGTTGCAGAGGATGAAATACTTCACGCCGTCGGCGGCCTTCTTCGCAAAGTCCTCCAGATCCATAGTGTAACGGCCATCTTCATCCCGCTTCAGGGGGCTGACCACCAGCTGACGGCCAGTGTTGTTTACCACGTCGGCAAAGGGGTGGTACACAGGCTGCTGAATGAGGATCTTATCGGCGGGCTGGGTGAACATGGTCAGCATCATCCGCATACCGGGAACCACGCCGGGGGCGAAGGCCATGTGCTCCGTGTCAGGCAGCCAGCCGTTGCGCTTCTGCTGCCATGCGGCGATGGCCTCGAAATACTTGGGCGTCCGCCAGGTGTAGCCGAAGATGCCCTGATTGGCGCGGGCCTTGATGGCGTCCACGATGCAGGGGGCGGTCTTGAAATCCATGTCCGCGATCCACAGGGGGATCACATCATTGGTGCCGTAGTGCAGGATGGCCTCCTCCACCTTGGCGGCGTAGTTTTGTGAGCGGTCGACCACCGCGTCGAAATCGTACTGTATAATGCTCTCCTTCTTTCTTTCCGGCTGTGCGCCGGGATCTCTGATGATAAAGAGTGTAGCAATCAGCGTGCCAACTGCGAAGAAGGGCACAACTGCAAAAAACAGGCGGTTCATCCCCACAATTTCAGAGAAAACTGATGGATCTGTCAAAGAACTATCGGAGAGAACCAGCATAATTGGCGAAATAATAGGGTGAAGTTGTGAAACTTCATCCTATTATAAAAAGTGCCTATTTTGAAAAGGCTTCCGCAAGCTGACGGCCCCGCAGCGTCAGGCGGCTGCCGCCCCGTCCTCTGGATACGGAAATCAGGCACAGTCGGTTCAGAGCCTGCAAAGCGTCCCGGACTGCCTGATCCGTCAGCAAAAGCCCTTCC
>DXUR01000401.1 GCA_019417795.1 Clostridiales bacterium
TCCTGCTCCTTAAAGGCCTTCCGCACTTCGTACCACTCGTCCACGGTGGTGGGCATTTCCAGGCCCAAACGATCCAGCCATGCCTTGTTGATAAAGGGCGTATCGCAGCCCTTCGGACGCATAGGCTTCTTACCGGGCAGCGTATAGATATGGCCGTCCGGATTGGTAACCATCTGACGCATAGTGGGCTCTGCCTCCCAAGCCGCCTTGATGTTGGGGCAATACTTTTCCACATAATCTTCCAGCGGAATGAACATGTCAAGGTTGGTGGCAATGTCATTATCCTTCAGAGCATTGTCTCCGAAGAATACGTCGGGCAAATCACCGCTGGCCAGCAAGAGCGACTTCTGCTCACCCCAGTCCGCATCGCCGGCATACTGCCAGTTGATCTTGACGTTGGTGTCCTTTTCCATCTGCTGGAACATGGCGTTGTCTTTAAAATCCATCGTATTGGCGCCTTTGACGTAAAGGAAAGTTAACTCCACGGGTTCTTTGACAATAGGCAAGCCCGTCTCGTTGAAGTTATCGTCCCCTGTTGCAACCTCACCTGAAGTGCCGCCACTTGTCTGTTCCCCACTGCTAGAGCTGCTGTTGCCACCGCCGCCACAGCCTGCCAGCATGGAGGTAACCAGGGCCAAACAGATCAGGCTTTTTCCTAGCTTTGTCCACTTTTCTTTCATGTTTGCATCTCCTCACTATAGGATTTTTTATTTGACGGTGAAATCCTCAGGGTATATTCCCAAGGTAACGTCACAGAGTGATTTGGGGAGAAAACTCACCCCTTGATTGCGCCGATCATTACGCCCTGACTGAAATATTTCTGTACAAAGGGATACATGCACATAATCGGCACGGTGGTAATGATGATAACGGCATATTTCATCAAATTTGCCAAACGCATGGCCTCCTGAGCAGCCAGGCCGTCACCGGCACCCACCAAAGACTGGTTCGTGATCAGGATATTTCTCACCACCAGCTGCAGCGGTTTTAAGTTCTCGCTGCGTACATAAACCAGAGCATTAAAGTAAGAGTTCCACTGCGCCACGGCAATGTAAAGAGCAATTACAGCGATTACGGCTTTGGAGAGGGGAAGAGCGATGGAGAAAAAGAATCGCAGGTTCCCACAGCCATCAATCTGTGCTGCATCCAACAAATCCTTTGGCAAGCTGGAGTCAAAAAATGTTCTGGCCACAATCATGTTGTACACCATTACGGAGAAAGGCAAAACCATAACCCAGAATGTGTCATATAAATGAAAATCTCGAATGGTGAAGTAAGTAGGAATCAAGCCGCCGTTAAAGAACATCGTGAATATGAAATAAAACGTGATTAACTTGCGGCCTACCAGATCTCTGCGAGACAGAGAGTATGCTGCAGAGATGTTGACAATCAGGCCGATGGCTGTTCCCACTACCGTGTAAAGGATGGTGTTCCAATAACCCATCCAGATATTCCCGTGACGCAACAGCTCTTTATATCCGTCCAGCGTGAACTGGCTGGGCCAGAACCACACGTTGCCGTTAGACACTTCAGAAGGGTTACTAAAAGACGCAATGATGATAAAGTAGAGAGGATACGCAATCAGCAGCAAGATCAAGCCGCAGATTCCGTACAGAATAATGTTGAAAACAACATCTGCCTTGCTCACTTTTTGTGATTTATGTATTGTTTGTGCGCTCATAATGCATCCGCCTCTTTTCGCTAAAAATTTTCAGTCCGTACGTTCTCCGCTTACCACAAACTTGTGTCTCCAAGTTTTTTGGAAAATCCGTTGACCAGAAGTAACAATACAAAGTTAATAACGGTGTTGAACAGGTTTACTGCCGCAGAAAGGCTGTACTGATTGCTGATCATACCGATTTTGTATACATACGTGGAGATTACTTCGCTGATACTGGTGTTCAACGGGTTCTGCATGAGATACACCTTTTCGAAGCCCAGATTCATCACATTGCCTGCACGCATAATCAGCAGGATCACTGCAGTAGGAATCAGGAAAGGCACATCAATGTGCCACAACCGTTGGACCTTGCTGGCACCATCCACCGTTGCCGCCTCGTACAAAGAGGGATCCACCGCTGCCAGCGCCGCAATGTAGATAATGCTGTCCCAACCTGCGTGTTGCCACACATCACTCCACACATAGACGTGCTGAAAGGCGCTCGCCTCTCCCATGATGTTGACCGGATTCTGAACGCCAAGCACCCGGGCCAGATTTCCGTAGATTCCGTTGCTGGGGGAAAGAAGGATTAACATTATGCCCACCATAACCACTGTGGAAATAAAGTGGGGCAGATAGGTCACCACTTGCAAAACCTGCTTGAATCGTTTCACCCGGATCTGGTTGACCATCAGAGCCAAAATAATAGGGAACGGAAAGCCTGCAATCAAGCTATACAAGCTCAAGCTCACCGTATTCCAAATCAGGTTTTTAGATTGGAATGAGTTAAAGAATTTTTGAAAATTCAAAAGTCCCACCCAAGGGCTTCCCTGAATTCCCTGTGAAGGAGAAAAATCCCTGAACGCAATTTGCACGCCGTACATAGGCAAGTAGTTGAAGCAAAACAGCAACACGACCGCCGGAAGTAACAACAAGTACAATCCCCAATTTCGTTGAATCCCTCTGCCAGCTCGGTATAGCTTATACCGCCAACCCGACCGCTGTCTTCCCATTGGATTTTCTGCCATAACCCTCATCTTCCTTTCTCCATTATCTCTGACAAAGCTTTCACTTGTCAAATTGGATGTTGTGGCAATATTATAAAGCGTAAGCCCTGCAAACAAAATGGCTGAATTTATGATTGTTTACCACTTTTTATCTACTTTCACCCGATATTTATTCGAATTTGATAAAAGTCTTTTAAAAGGAGCACTTTTTCCTCCCGAAACTTCTCGTTTTCCGCCTGTATTTTTAACCGTCAAAAGCCATCGGCTGAGTCAGAGATTTGATCCTTACTTCTTCTTTTTGTACAACTGCGGCATTTCCGTTTTTTCTTTCTTGATATAAAAGGGTCCTTTCCCGCGTCAATGTCAGCAAAAGAGATGGCTTTCGGTTGAGAATTTTGCTTCCGCGAAACAACAGCTCCCCTTGTGTAAAGCCGGAAAATAGACAAAAGAAGAATATGGTTTTAAGTGAGGACTCAACCAATGGTCGGTTGTTTTGCTCTTTGCTTTTTGCTATTGTAAGGATGAATTTAACACTGACGGAGCGCTTCATTACGTAGCTACCCAACCTATGGGGAAATAGGTGTGTAAAAACAGACAGTAAAAGACAGCCGTGTTCCCTTCAAGACAAGGGAATACGGCTGTCTGGTTGAATTTATAGATTCTAAAGAAGATTTTTATTCGAAAACAGGTACACGTTTTACCACGCCACCGTCCATGGCAGATTGGTGAGCGCAGATTCCTACACCGGTCCAGTAGGCGCCGTCAATATCGCTGGGAACCGGGGTTCGATCTTCCAGAATGCTTCGGACAAACTCGTGGACTAGATGAGGATGGGAACCACCATGGCCACCGCCTTGCAGGAACGATAGATGGGGATTGCTGTCATCATACACTGTTTGTTTTGTGAAGCGCCCAATTTCCGCCGGTAAACGATCTGCATAGTCGGGGATTTGGATACGTTCTTCCGTCACAAGGCCGCCTCGACCGTAATCGTTCATAACATGTTCAGCATTTGCACCAAGCGCCATGGAGAACAGTACCGGTTGTTCCGATTCTAACTGCT
>DXUR01000402.1 GCA_019417795.1 Clostridiales bacterium
TTACTACGCCATGGACCGCGACAAGCGCTGGGACCGTGTGGAAGCCGCCTATGACGCCATGGTCTACGGTGAGAGCGCCCACGTCAATCCCCTGCCCGTGGCAGCGGTGAAGGATGCCTACGCCGCCGGCGTCACCGACGAGTTCATCGAGCCGGTGATCTGCGACGGGGACGGCACCATCTCCGATAATGACAGTGTGATCTTCTTCAACTACCGCCCTGACCGGGCCCGTGAGATCACCCGGACCCTTGTGGACCCGAAGTTCGACGGCTTCACCCGCCAGTATTTCCCCGTGACCTTCGTCTGCACCACGGAGTATGACGCTACCATGCCCAATGTGGAGGTGGCCTACCCCCGTCAGGCCGTCCGCAACGGTCTGGGTGAGTATCTCAGCAATCTGGGACTGACCCAGCTCCGCATCGCGGAAACGGAGAAGTATGCCCATGTGACCTTCTTCTTCAACGGCGGCGTGGAGACCCAGTTCCCCGGCGAGGACCGGGTGCTGGTGCCCTCTCCCAAGGTGGCAACCTACGATCTCCAGCCGGAGATGAGCGCCTACGAGGTGTGCGACAAGTGCGTGGAGCGGATCGAATCCGGTGCGTATGATGTCATCATCCTGAACTTCGCCAACTGCGACATGGTGGGGCACACCGGCGTCTTTGACGCGGCGGTGAAGGCCGTGGAGACCGTGGATGAGTGCGTGGGCAAGGTGGTGGACGCCACCATGAAAATGGGCGGCATCGCCATGATCACCGCCGACCACGGCAACGCCGAGACCATGACCCAGGAGGACGGCTCCCCCATGACCGCCCACACCACCGATCTGGTGCCCTTCATTCTCTGCGGCGCCGGCTCGGAGCTGCGCCAGGGCCGTCTGGCGGACATCGCCCCCACCATTCTGGATGTGATGGGCCTTGCCGCGCCGGAGGAAATGGACGGTCAGACCCTGATCGTGAAATGATCCGGCAAAACCTCCTGCCATAGGACGGCTGGCTTCCCTCGCAAGGGCTGAACGTAAGCCGTACCTCTAAATACAGCCTCAACCGCGTACGATCCGGAGAAGCCCCATTCCATGGGGCTTCTCTTTTTTACTTTGCCCTCGTGTGAAAATGCCAAAATCCGAGGCTGTCTTCAAAGCGCAAACGTTATCGTTACTTTTGTCTTTTATTTGCAAAATTATTTTTCAATGATCGCTATATGCGCATAAACAGTCGAAAAATTCCGCATAAAGATTTTGTAAATATTGCAAACGTTTGCATTGATTTTATAAAAGCCAAGGTGTATACTGATGCAATCAAATGCAGGAGAGAAGGATTCATTCACATGTCTACACTCTTATCTGTTTCCATTGCGGTTCTGGCAGGACTTCTGATGACGCGCGTATTCAATCTGTGGCGATTGCCGGACGTAACTGCGTATCTGGTGGCCGGTGTGCTGATCGGCCCCTATGTTCTGGGCAGTATGCATATTACCGGTCTGGGGCTGGTCTCAGCCGATGCGGTAAGCAGTCTGCAACTGGTCTCCGAGGTCGCGCTGGGCTTCATCGCCTTTTCCATCGGAAATGAGTTCCGTCTGGAGGACCTGAAATCCACGGGCAACCAGGCTGCCGTCATCGGCGTTGTCCAGGCCTTGACCGCCACCCTGCTGGTGGACGCCGCACTGCTGACGGTCCACATGCTGCTGCCGGAAAAGCTGTCCGCAGCTCAGGCGATTACCTTGGGCGCCATTGCGACGGCTACTGCGCCGGCCGCCACGCTGATGGTGGTGCGCCAGTATAAAGCAAAGGGTCCGGTGACCAATCTCCTTCTGCCCATCGTCGCACTGGATGACGCAGTGGGCCTGATCGTGTTTGCGGTCAGCTTCGGCATTTCCAAAGCGCTGGTCAGCGGCGAGTTGGATCTGATCTCCATTCTGCTCAACCCCCTGCTGGAGATCGTTGCGTCTCTGGCATTGGGTGCCGCCGCAGGCTGGCTGCTGACCAAGCTGGAGGTCCTCTTTCATTCCAATACAAACCGCCTGAACATGACCATTTCCCTCGTTTTTCTGACGGTGGCCCTGTCCATGTCGCACATTACCCTTGGGCCGGTGACTATCAGCTTTTCCTCTCTTCTGGTATGCATGATGCTGGGAACGGTGTTCTGCAATCTCTGCCCCCAGTCTGCCGATTTGATGAAAGCCGCAGACAAATGGACCTCTCCCCTTTTTGCGCTGTTCTTCGTCATCAGCGGCGCGGAGTTGGAGTTGGGCGTCTTTACGGATTGGGCCATCGTGTGCATTGGTCTGGTCTACATCCTGTTCCGCTCTGCCGGCAAATATATCGGTGCCTTTGCCAGCTCCAAATATATGAAATGCGGACCGGAGATCTGTAAATATCTGGGGATCACCCTGCTGCCTCAGGCAGGTGTAGCGCTGGGAATGTGCACAACCGCTATGCAGCTTGGAGAGCAGGGCGGATTGATCCGCAACATCACCCTCTTCTCCGTGCTGATCTATGAAATGGTCGGTCCTCTTCTGACACGGCAGGCCCTGATGGCCGCCGGGGACATCCAGCCTCTGTCCGCCGAGGTCTGCCAGCGCCGTCCGGCTCGGGTACGCTCCGCCAAGCGGAGCCGGGCGTAAAGTATCTGTCCAAAAAAACAACACCATCCGGATGGATGGTGTTGTTCAGCGTGTCGAAAAAATTTTTTCGCCCCGCTGAGCAAGTTTCCAGAACTTTATAAAAGTTCTGAAAACTTAGGATTTTAATGGCGCGGGACACCCTTCTTGGGTTTCCCGCGCACACCCTTCCTTACCGTTGCGGAGGATTTACCACTTTATTGACAGTCTCAACAACACCATCCATTCGGATGGTGTTGTTTTCCTATCTGTTCTGTTGTCTGTGCTTACCGGCGGGTTTTCCTGCGCTGAATGGACCGCAGCAATCCTCTGCACTGCCACAGGCTCAGCAGAGCAAATACCGCCGCCGGAACGCCTAACAGTCGCAGTCCCCAAGCATCCTGCACCAGACTGCCCGCAAAGGAGCCTGCGGCGATGCCAAAGTTATAGGACACCGGCTGCACCGACGCGCAGAGGCTGGCTGCCGCTGGATATTCCGCCTCTGCCAATCCCAGAGAATGGACCTGCACCGGCGTATTCAGCAGATACATCAGCAGGCCCATGGCAAACAGCCCTACCAATCCCAGCCACCGGTTCACCAGCAGCAGAGGCAGCACGGCAAACAGCAGGACCTGCGCGGCGAAAAATAGCGGCAAAGGCTTCAGACCGCCTTTTTCCGCAAGGCGTCCGGAAAGCAAATTGCTGGCGGCACTGCAAAGCCCCATCACCAGCAGGACCGGACTGACCGCCGTCTCCGGCAGACCCAGCGTACCGGTCAGCGTCGGTGTCAGATAGGTGTAGACCGTGTAGGTAGCGGAAGCGCTGAACAGCACCATCAAAACACAGTGCCAGCAGCGACTGTCCCGCAGCACCGCGAACTGGTTCAGCAGGCCGCCCTCTGCCGGAGGAACGGCGATCTCCCGCGGCAGCAGCCGGGCCAGCACCGGCAGCAGCACCAGTCCCATTGCCAGGATCACGCCAAAGGTGGCCTGCCAGCCAAGAGCGTGGCACACCGCTGTACCGATGGGCACCCCCGCCACCGCCGCCACGGAAAAGCCCGCGTACACGGCGGAAATGGCCCGGGCCGTCTGTTCCGGGGAAGAAACCTCCTTCGCATACAGCATAGCCCTGTC
>DXUR01000403.1 GCA_019417795.1 Clostridiales bacterium
CGCCCGCACAGCATAAAGCCATACGAGCGCATGAAAATACGTTTTCCTTAATATACTGCCATATTTCGCATCCATAGCCGGAATAACCCGGAGGGGGAGCTACGCTTTTTTTAACTGATGCAGATCATGGGTACTGTGAAAAGCAAAAATGAACACGGCGGCATCCTCCTATGTGCCGCCGTACTCATGGCTTTATTTTGTAGGTAACAAGAGAAGTGGCGGCTCTGAAAATCGAGCCGCCGCTTCTTGGGCGCATGAAATTATGTCTGCGTTGCGACGGCTTTTTTTCTTTTGCCGTCGTCCGGCAGATTGTTCTGTTATTAAAGGGCTTATGTTCCTTGATATTCTGAAAACGATTTACAAGTGATTAGAAACGATACTACTGTGAAAATCAGCGTAAATATTACAATCCAAACAGGCATTTCACAGGAGAGCGGCAATAGGTTGACTAACTTATGTTCTGCGGTTCTCAATACCCATTGTGCTTTTGCAGACCAAATGGGGAATATGAACATCCACTCACCAAGTACACCGCCTAACTTCATCGGGAAATAGGGAAGGAAATAGAGCACACCGCTCATAATCAACGCTATGAGTGACTTCTTGCATAGAGCCGAACAGCAACAGGCCAGCACAGCAGTTCCAACAGCGGATAGCCAATAGAAAAGCATAACAACAAGGAAAAACTGCAAGTTGTTCATACGGATGGGGATTTGCGATTGATTTGACATAAACTGCGTTTGAATATCCGCATTCCAACCCTCGAACCCAGCAAAATAGGCTCCACAGGCTAAAAGGATGACCACACAAAATATAACTGCGCTGATGGCTGCAATTAAAAAAGCGGCGGTAAATTTTGCTTGTATCACCTTGCTCTTTCCATAACGAGTGGAGAGAATGACATTTGCCGCACCGCTACTGTACTCCTCAGAAAAGACAGGGGCCAACACGATCAGAAGAAAAATGGCAAATACTACATTCGAGTTAAACAGAATGTTAAAAGCAGTCTGCCAAGTATAATCAAAAGAAAAGACTAAAGGCGAATGAAAGGATAGGACTCCCGCATCAGCAACGCTGATATATCCATATTCTGAACGCTCACGGTCAGCCTGATCAGCAGCTCGAAAAATTGAGAAATTGTCATAAATGACAGGCCAGTTAAACGAATGTTCCCCATGAGCATCCCGCAAATCTACAAAGTCATCCAACACATGAGCAACGGCCTCGTCTGTCAATTCTCCTGCGTATTGCTCATAAACGGACTTGTTGTAAAGTGCCGCCGCACGCCCTGTTACTTCCACACCGTCAGCAGTTTCCACTGGAAAGGTGGGGGATGAGTTCATGCAACAGGAAAAAAACATAAATGAGGAGTACCCCAACAGGAGCAGACCACCAAGCAACAGGTATTTCCGGCGTATGAGCTTATCAAGCTCTAATTTTGTGAGCAACCGCATATTACGCCTCCTTTTGAAAATAGGTCAGATACACATCTTCCAAGGTTGACTTCCCCACAAGGCCAGCAACCGTATCAAAGGCCGCTATTTGCCCTTCTCGAAGCAAAATTATTTTTTCTGCGATCAGTTCAACATCAGAAACGATGTGAGTGGACAAAATAATAATACTGTGTTGGGCTAACGCTGACAAAAGATTTCGTAGCCGTACACGCTCCTGTGGATCTAAACCAGCAGTAGGCTCGTCCAGCAATAGGATTTGCGGATTACAAAGCAGGGTTTGAGCAATTCCAACACGACGAAGCATTCCCCCGGAAAAGCCCTTTAGCTTTTGCTCTGCATTCGAGGAAAGCCCTACGGCCTCCAACAGCTTATCGATCTCCGCCTTGGCCTGAGCCTCTGTCAGTCCTTTCAAAGCGGCAATATAAAGCAAATATCGTTTCGCGGTAAACTCAGGGTAAATTCCCAGGTCTTGCGGCATATAGCCCAGCATGGCACGATAGTGCTCCCCAAGTTTCGATACTGGCTCGTTGTCCAAAAGTATGCTGCCAGCAGTAGGCCGAAGAATACCAGCTATGATTTTTAGCAGAGTGGATTTTCCTGCCCCGTTTGGCCCCAGCAGTCCATAAAGGCCGGGTTCTAATTCCAGATTGACCCCACGCAGAGCGGAATATCGGTTATAATTCTTACTAATATCTTTGACTTTCAGTTTCATTTTGTTTTACCACTACTTTCTTTGTACTTGGCGAGAGCCTCATTATAGTGATACTCCAAATGGCGATAATAACGCTCCACAACAAAATAAATGAATAACAATACTACGAAGCAGATGAAAAAGCCAGCCCACCACGAAAGAATTGCTACTGTGGTGTCTGTAATATCGAACCACCTTATGATAGCAGATGGAATACCTGAATAGACCGACAGTACACCGCAGGTAATTGAGCTAAGAATGCCGGTTGCAATCAAACTAATCCGGATAGGCACACGATCCGAGGTGATTATAGTGTGTGCCATAGAAAAAACAACTGCCATAGCCAGACAAAGGCGCAATTCAACCAGACCGACCCCCTGACTGCCATTAAAACCGGGTAAATATCTCCGAACGCAAAATAGGAATATAAGCAATCCAAAAGTAAAGAAAACAGCCTTGAAAAAACGCAAGATCGCACCGAAATATTGTTTCATTTATTTCACCCCCAAAGCGTGTTTAATGCTTCCAGCATATTGGCGTGATACAATAATTTTTTCCTGATTATCCATAGTGAGCAAAAGTCTGGCCCCAATCTCTGGCCGAATTGATTTTGTTCGCCGTAGATTGATGATCGTTGTCTTAGATGTCCGAAAAAAAGAATGGTCTTTCAGATAGTCCTCCAACTCATATAATCGTCTATCTGTTTCGTACACCTGCTCCTCTGTATAAAGAAAAGTCTTTCTATCCACGGACTCAATATATAAAATATCTGCTAAACCAAGCTGGAATGTTTCTCCTTGCCGACGGCAAAGAAGTTTGGCATCAACTGTATTTAATGCGGATATGATTTTATTGACAAGCGGATCATCGGCCACACAGTTAATGATGACTTCGATTTCTTGAATATCTGGCCTGTCATTGATCCTAATTTTCAAGTTAAATCACCCCCTTATGGCTATTATATGGGAATTTTCGTGTTTTTCAATATTGTCAAACATGAGTTGCACTTTTAGGCTACTGAGATACAAAATGACAGAGATATGAAATTAAATAGTCGGCAGTATGAAAACAAAAGTCGTTCAAATACTATGACCTGAAATGTAAAATTACATTAGGTGATATTATGAAGATAGAGCGAGATGAACGACGATTTGATTTCCACGATATAGGGCTTGCCATCAAGCGAGCCCGTGAAGCCAGCGGCATGACACAGGAGCAACTGGCTTATATTGTTGACCGTTCTCCACGGACGATCATGTATAACGAAAATGACGGCCAGCATCCCAGCCTCAATACTTTTTATCAACTGGTCACGATGTTTGACATATCCGTAGACCAATACTTTTATCCGTCCAAAAATACAGAGAGCAGTTGTAGAAAGCGGATCAACGCTATGCTGAACTCACTGGATGAAAAGGATTTACAAGTTGTTGAAGCTACAATACAAGCATTGAAGAACGCCAGAGAAACGGAGGTCAAGTAAAAGAGCCTTCGTTTTTAGGAGGCTTTTTTGGGGTGCCGCTAAATGGCAAGCAAGGCAAGTGTATTGACACTTGCAATTTCCACGCTGCGGAAATGCTTG
>DXUR01000404.1 GCA_019417795.1 Clostridiales bacterium
ATCTCCCACCTGCACCCAGCGGGATATCGACATTGCCAACCGGATGTCCCGTATCGCCAATGTCTCTCTGGAAGAGCTGGGGCAGACCATTTTCTCCGCCGCTACCGGTGAGGATAAGAGCGCTGAGTCCATTATCCGCACCGACTACAAGGAATTTCACATTGGCGGTCACAATCTGGCGGTGAGCCAGATCACCTGTCTGGATTCCGATCGTCTTATGGCCCGGAAAGAGGAATTCCTCGCCACGATGGAGACCATCCGTAAGAAGAACGGTCTGGACATTGTGCTGCTGATGATCACGAACGTATTGGTGGAAGGCTCCTATCTGCTGTATTCCGGAGATACGGAGACCATCCGGCAGGCATTCAATATCACCGGCGAGGAAAAGAACTGCGTGTTCCTGTCCAAGATCATGAGCAGGAAAAAGCAAATTATCCCGTCCCTCTCCGCTCTGTGGGGCTGAGAAACGCCGAATACAGACAAAACACCTCCGCGTGGATTTTCCACGGGGAGGTGTTTTTGCGCGCTAAACTGCCGAAATAGCGAGAAATAGCAAAAAGGCCCCCGGCGTGTCTTGTAAGACACGCCGGGGGGAGTCTTTCGATAAAATGGTAGATTTTCCGCGATGGTAAGGTAGGGCAGCCGTTAGCGGCTGTGCCGCTTTACGGATGCCGCATACCCCTTGCGGGTGAAGAGTGTGCGCGGGAAACCCAAGAAGGGTGTCCTGCGCTATTTAAATTAAATATTTTCAGAACTTTACAAAAGCTCTGAAAATATTGGCAGTAGGGCGAAAAGACCTTTTCGCCCTGCTGTCCCCGGCGTGTCTTGTAAGACACGCCGGGGCAAGGTCTGTCTTATCAGACTTACTTCATCAATCCGCACACCAGATCCGTGTAGCCGGAGGGATCGTCCAGCGGCAGTCCCGCGATCAGCAGCGCCTGATCGTACAGCAGCTTGGCGTAGATCTTGGCCTTTTCCGGGTCGGCGGTCACGGCGTTCTCCAGAGCGGTGAAGGCCGGGTGCTCCGTGTTCAGCTCCAGAATCCGCTGGGCCTTGATGCTGCTGTCAGGCTGCATGAGCTGGAAATACTTCTCCATCTCAAAGCTCAGGCCCTCGCCGGCGGTGAGACATACAGGGTGCGATTTCAGCCGTGTGGAGGGTTTCACCTCTGCCACCGCGTCACCAAGCGTCTCCTTCACGAAGGCAAACACATCCTTATGGGTGTCGGCCTCCTCCTTGGCCTTTTCCTGAGCGGACTCGTCGGATGCACCGTCCATGGCGGAGCGGAACTCCTTGTCCTTGTAGCTCCGCAGGGTCTGGGCCACGAACTCGTCCACTTCCTCTGTGAAGTAGAGGATTTCCGTACCCTGATCCTTCAAGGCCTCCAGCTGAGGCAGCTTGTCGATCTTATCCACGGTGTCACCGGCGGCATAATAGATGACCTTCTGACCCTCCTTCATCCGGGAGACGTACTCATCCAGCGTCACCAGCTTCTTCTCCGTGGAGGACCAGAACAGCAGCAGATCCTGCAGCAGGTCCTTGTGGATGCCGTACTCGCTAACCACGCCGTATTTCAACTGGCGGCCGAAGTTCTTCCAGAAGGTTTCATAGGCCTCACGTTCGTCCTTGAGCATCTTGGCCAGTTCGCTCTTGATCTTCTTTTCCAGATTTCCGGCGATGACCTTCAGCTGGCGGTCATGCTGCAAAAGCTCCCGGGAGATGTTCAGACTCAGATCCGGGGAATCCACCACGCCCCGGACAAACCGGAAGTGCTCTGGCAGCAGATCCGGACACTTGTCCATAATGAGAACGCCGCTGGAATAGAGCTGCAGACCCTTTTCGTATTCCTTGGTGTAGAAGTCGAAGGGAGTGGTGCCGGGGATGAACAGCAAGGCCTTGTAGGTCACGGCACCCTCAGCGGACACGGTGATGACCCGCTGGGGGTCTGCGAAATCGTGGAACTTCTCCCGATAGAACTCGTTATATTCCTCCGGCTTCACGTCGGCCTTTTTCCGCTGCCAGATGGGGACCATGGAGTTCAGGGTCTCCATCTCCACATAGGGTACCTCGTCCGGCTTGTCGGACATGCAGGAGGCCACCTTTTTCGTTTTCGTGACCGCCATGCGGATGGGGAAGCGGATGTAGTCGGAATACTTTTTGATCAGCTCCCGGAGCTTCCATTCTTCCAAAAACTCGCTGTAATGTTCGTCCTCGGTATCATCCTTCAGGTGCATGATGACCTCAGTGCCCGCATCGGACTTATCACATTCCGTGACGGTGTAGCCGTCGGCCCCTGAGGACTGCCACTGATAGGCGGTGTCACTGCCGAATTTCCGGGTGCGGACCGTCACCTGATCGCAGACCATGAAGGCGGAGTAGAAGCCCACGCCGAACTGACCGATCACGTCAGTGTCCTTGGTGTCATCTCCCACCTCCTGCTTGAACTTGTAGGAACCGGAGGAGGCGATGACGCCCAGATTGTTCTCCAGATCCTCCTTGTCCATACCGATGCCGTTATCCGTAACGGTGATGGTCCGGGCGTCCTTGTTGACAGACAGGTCGATCTTGAAGTCCTTCCGGGTCAGCTTCACGCTGTCATCCGTCAGAGCCTGATAGCACAGCTTGTCGCAGGCGTCGCTGGCGTTGGAGATGATCTCCCGCAGGAAGATCTCCTTGTGGGTGTAGATGGAGTTGATCATCAGGTCCAGCAGCCGTTTGGACTCCGCTTTGAATTGCTTCTTTGCCATAAACCAAACACTTCCTTTGTGTATTTTCATATCGTATGTCATTTTAACACGGAATGACTTGGAAAGAAATTACTTTTTTGTAAACTCCGCTGCTAAACCGTTGCCTTTCTCTGACCTATCCGCTAAAATATGTAAGATAAAAACAGTTACGGTTCCGCGGGAGCCGACGGAAAGAGGCAGCAGGCGTATGTTCTATAAATTCAGATGTGCGGTGGCGCGGTTCATGTACGGCCGGAACGGCATGGATCAGATGAATCAGGCGCTCCTTCGGGGCTACCTGGTGATTCTGGTGGCCCAGTTGATTTTCAGCCTTCTGCGGCTATGGATCCCCGCCCGAATCTGCGAATCCCTCCTTTGGGTGCTGATGGTGTTTATTCTGTTCCGGATGTTCTCCAAAAACCTGACCAAGCGCCGGGCGGAGAATCAGAAGTTTATGGGCTGGATCTGGAAGGCCCGGAACAACGCCGCCGGGGCCAAGGCCCGCCGGGCGGATAAGGAGCACAAGTACTTCACCTGCAGATGCGGCGCCATCTGCAGGGTGCCGGTTGGGAAGGGGAAGATCGTCATCACCTGTCCCAAATGCGGAGCGAAGATCGAAGCGAAAAGCTGATACAAAAGAGCGGTTCCGGAAGTTCCGGAACCGCTTTTTCCATATATTCGCGGTGGGTCTAACCCACGTCCGCGTATTTCAGCTTGTAATAGCTCCAGCAGCGCCACTTGCGGACGGCGTCTTTTAATTCCATGGACGATTCATCCGTCTGCTCGTTCAGAATCCGTTGCGGCAGTACGGAGCCGTCCGCCAGGATATAGGTTTTCTTCTGCACCACCGGCGCGATCCGCCGGAGGGAGGAGAGAAAGTCGAACCACGGACTTTCCCCGGCGCGGCCGGTGAGGTCCAGCAGGACGCTGCCTAAAAAGGAAGCAGAGAGAACGCCGTCCTCCGGCAGGTCCAGCGCGGCCACGGCCTCGTTCCAGTTC
>DXUR01000405.1 GCA_019417795.1 Clostridiales bacterium
ATATGGGGGAATTCCAGAGCGGCCAAATGGGGCAGACTGTAAATCTGTTGTCACTGACTTCGGTGGTTCGAATCCACCTTCCCCCACCAATCGAACGCAGACTTTGTCTGCGCTCGATTTTTTTCTGCCCGCAGTATTCGCCGCACGGTTTCAGCGGGTGGACCGGAGAAAGCGGAACCGGATGACTTGCATGGAACAGCCTGCGGCCCGTCTGCTTGCTGCCATCCTTTCCATGTGGCTTTTGCTTATCGCCAGGACAAGTTCCCTGTCAACGAGGTAACATTATCACAAGAATTTTGCTAAGTCAAGAATAATTTTACAAGAAACTTGTTAAAATGGATTGACAGCAACACTTTTTTTCGTTATGATTAAGACACCTGTGTCGAGAGTTGTCGAGAAACAGAACGAAAGGAGTTTTTTCCATGAGTTTTGGCGAACGAATTAAATTCCGGCGTGGGGAGCTGAAGCTGTCCCGTGGGGAACTGGCGGGGCGGCTGGGAGTGTCCCCCTCGGCAGTGAGCAACTATGAAAACGGTCTGAGCTTTCCCAAGGAAGATGTGATGCTGCGGCTGTTTGACAGTTTGGAGACAGATCCCAATCAACTGTTTCGGGACAGCTTCCGGGGAGGCGGACAGACGCTGAGTTCGGAAGAACAGACTTTGCTGCGGAAATTCCGGGAGCTTTCTCCATTGGGACGTGAAACGGTGCAGTCTGTGACCGAAGCGCTGTGGGCCTGCCGACAGGAGACGTCCCCGCTCCCGGCGGAGCGGCCCGAGGGCAGGATCATCCCCCTGTACCACACGCTGGCGGCGGTAGGCTGTGTTTCCGCAGTACCGGGAGAGGATTTTGATGAGATCTCCGTCACAGAGCAAGTGCCGCAGACGGCGGAATTTGCCGTCCGCATCAGCGGGGACGCTATGGCCCCCTATCTGGAGGACGGCGCGGTGGCGTATGTGAGCCGCACGCCTCTGCGGGAGGGAGATGTGGGTATTTTCAGCGTGAACGGCAAGGTCCTTTGCCGGCAGTATGACCGGGACGATTCCGGTACGGTATATTTGTTTTCCCTGAACCGCCGCCGTGCGGATGGGGATGTGACCTTGCCTGCAGCGGAGGCCGGGACGCTGATCTGCTTTGGCCGGGTGCTTACAGGGACTCTGTCAAATCGAAATTGAATGGAACCTCTTGCACCGGGACGGATCAAAACAAAAATCTTCCGAGTGCGCGATGGGGCATCCATCCGAAGATAGAAGATAAAAACCCCCTGCGGGAAACGGCATAGCCGCTTCCTCGCAGGGGGTTTTATTCAGTTAAGCGGTCAGTTCTGCCGCGTGGAGCTTACCGGCTCCGGCTTCACATAGAGCTTGACGCCCTCCATCCGCTCCGCGATCACGCGGGTCCCGATGGGCAGCACCGTGCCGTCGCTGCTGCGGGCGGTCCAGGTCTTGCCCTCTACATACACGGCCCCGGTGCCGGCCTCGTTGTCGATTTCCTCTGTTACCCGGGCAGTACAGCCGATGACCCGGTCCAGATTCGTGGGGACGGTTTTTGCGTTGGCCCGCTTCATCAGGGGCCGGACCGCCGCCAGAATACCCACGGAGGCCGCCAGAAACAGGGCAATCTGAAGCCACAGCGCCGCACCTAAAAAGGACGCCAGCAGAGCCACCGCCGCACCGCCTACAAACCAAATGGATACCAATGCCGCGGTAGCGGCCTCCAAAACGCCGAAGGCCACCACAGCCCCCAGCCAGATCCAGTTCATCATCAAAGAACCCTCCTTTTTTGCAAAATCCATTTCTGCTTGCAGTATAGCACAGTTTTTGACGAAAAACCACTTCCAATTTGCGGTGGGAGCACGGTTCCCGGTTGCGGATCGGCGGACAGTCTGTTATACTGACCCTAATATAGTTTTGAAAGTTGAAAGGAGACATGGACCATGACACTGACGGTTCCCTGTCTGTTTGGTTTGGAAAGTCTGGTGGCGGACGAGATGCGCCGTCTGGACTTAAAAAATGTCCGGGCGGAAAACGGCCGAGTCCACTGTGAAGGAACTTTGGCTGACATTGCCCGGCTGAACATCAACCTCCGCTGCGGTGCGCGGGTGCTGATGGAGCTTGGCTCCTTCCCGGCCCGTGATTTTGAGGCACTGTTTCAGGGGGTCTACGCCCTGCCCTGGGAGGACTATATCCCACGGGACGGCGAATTCCCAGTAAAGGGCTATTCCCTGAACTCTCAGCTTCATTCGGTCCCCGCCTGCCAGTCCATCGTGAAAAAGGCGTCCGCTAAGCGGCTGGGGGAGAAGTACGGCGTGGAGACCCTGCCGGAGTCCGGCAGCCGGTATCAGATCCAGTTTTCCATCATCAAGGATGTAGCGACCTTGTATCTGGACACCTCCGGCGAGGGGCTGTACAAGCGGGGCTACCGGGCCCAGAACATGGGCGCCCCTCTGCGGGAAACGCTGGCGGCAGCGCTGGTGACCCTCTCCCGTTACCGGGGAAAGGATCCCTTCTGCGACCCCTTCTGCGGCAGCGGCACCATTCCCATTGAGGCAGCCCTCATCGCCAAAAACCGGGCCCCCGGCCTGGACCGCAGCTTCGCCGCCCAGCGGTGGAAAAACATGGACTCCAAGCTGTGGCTGGAGGCCGGTGACGAGGCCATGGATAAGGAATTCCACGGCCATTATGATATCTGGGGCGGCGACATCGACCCCGCCGCTGTGGAGCTGGCGCGGCACAATGCGGAGCTGGCCGGTGTGGAGGACTGCATCCGCTTTGAAGTGGCAGATGCGGGAAAATTCCACCGGGACAGCGAATACGGTCAGCTGGTGACCAACCCGCCCTACGGCGAACGGCTGCTGGAAAAGAAGGAGGCCGAGGATCTGTATCGAATGTTCGGCGCAGCCCTCCGGGATCTGCCTCCCAAGTGGCGGGTGCTGGTGCTCAGCTCCCACACGGAATTTGAGCGGTGCTTCGGCCGACCCGCCGACAAAAAGCGCAAGCTCTACAACGGCATGATCAAGTGCGACGCCTTCATGTACGGAAGATGACCGGAGATCATGCCGTAACGGCGCAGCGCGCCGACGCCGCGTCAACGGCGCGCAAGCGTTTTGCCGCAGACAAAACCTTGGACCGGGCGGGCTTTGCCTGACCGGTCAGGTAAGATCCGGGGCCCCGCAAAATCAAAGATTTTGTGGGGAACATGATCAAGTGCGACGCCTTTATGTACGGAAGATGACCGGAGAATTTTATACAAAAAGCAATCATGCGGGCAAAAATGACAATTTGTAATCAGAATTTGACGGTTTCAGTTGAAAGGGGAGTGGTCACCCGTGCAGCATATCTTCATCATTAACCCCCATGCCGGGAAAAAGGACCAGACGGGCCGCATTTATGAAATGGCGGACCGTCTGCGGCAGCATGGCCTGACTTGCCAATGTCTGCTGACCCAGCGGTCCGGCGGCGCGGAGGAGATCGCCAGACGGCTGGTGTCCTCCGGGGAGGAGGTCCGGCTTTACGCCTGCGGCGGGGACGGCACTCTGAACGAGGTGGTCAACGGTGCGGCAGGCTTTGACAATGCGGCTGTGACCTGCATCCCCATCGGGACCGGCAACGATTTCCTGAAAAACTTCGGTCCGGACGCCGCCAAATTCACAGACGCGGAAAATCTGTGGGACGGGGAGGTCCATCCTCTGGACCTTATCGACTGCAACGGCCGCCAATGTC
>DXUR01000406.1 GCA_019417795.1 Clostridiales bacterium
GACCACCGTCATCGTTTCCCTGATCACCGTTCTGCTGGGTACGGTCCTTGGCTGCCTCATCGCACTGCTGCGATTGTCAAGATTCAGGCTGTGCTCCGGGTTTGCCAAGCTGTATATCACCGTCATCCGGGGAACACCGCTTCTGGTGCAGCTGTACATCGTTTACTATCAGCTTCACTTCATTCCGTGGCCGGAGGGTTCCATTCTGGGCGTGGAGCTGGCACGGGTCATGCCCTGCATCCTGGCCCTGTCCATGAACTCCACCGCCTATGTGGCGGAGGTCATCCGTTCCGGTATTCAGGCGGTGGACTTCGGGCAGACGGAGGCCGCGCTGTCCTGCGGTATGACCCGGACACAGGCGATGGTGAACATCATCCTGCCGCAGGCGGTCAAGAACATTCTGCCGGCGCTGGGCAATGAGTTTGTGACCATGATCAAGGAGACGTCCATCATCCAGTATCTCGGCGTCGGCGACCTGATGTACAGCAACGGCATCGTCGTCACCGCCACCTACAACCCGCTGCCTTGCTACTATATTTCCGCGATTATCTACCTGACCCTGAACATCGTGCTGGGGAAGGGGCTGGATCTTTTTGAGAGGAGGATGAAGTGCAGTGACCGCTGACAACGTTCTGTTTGAGATCAAGGGACTGAAAAAGAATTTCGGCGATCTGGAGGTCCTCAAGGGCATCCACACCACCATCCGAAAGGGGGAGGTCGTGGTGGTCATCGGGCCCTCCGGCTCCGGAAAGTCCACCTTCATCCGATGCCTGAACCTGCTGGAGACCCCCACGGAGGGCCAGATCATTTTTGAGGGCAGCTGCATCACCGACAAGGGCTACGCCGTCCATAAGCACCGGGAAAAGGTGGGGATGGTGTTCCAGCAGTTCAATCTGTTCAACAACCTGACGATCCTGGAGAATGTGACCATCTCCCTGAAAAAGGTAAAGAAGGTCCCGGCTCCGGCGGCAGAGGAAAAAGCCAGAGCGCTGCTGCGGCGCGTCGGGCTGGAGGACAAGGCGGACGCCTATCCCGCTCAGCTGTCCGGCGGACAGAAGCAACGGATCGCCATTGTCCGTGCCATGGCGATGGAGCCGGACGTGATGCTCTTTGACGAGCCCACCTCCGCGCTGGACCCGGAAATGGTGGGGGAGGTGCTCTCGGTCATTCAGGACCTCGCGAAGGAGGGCGTCACCATGGTCGTGGTCACCCACGAGATGGGCTTCGCCAAGAAGGTGGGGACCCGCATCCTCTTTATGGACGGCGGCGTGATCGCCGAGGAGGGCACGCCCCAGCAGATCTTTGAGGACCCGCAGAATGAACGGACCAAGGACTTTCTGTCCAAAGTCATCCATGTAATCTGAAACAACACAGCCGCATCAGCCGGCTTACAAAAAAATTGGAGGAATTTATTATGTTAGGTACGATCAATCCCGAAATTCTGTTTCTGCAGCAGGAAGACCAGATCAAGGCCGGTCTTTTGGATATGAAGATGATCCTGAAAATCACGGAGGACACCTATAAAATGCTGGGGCAGGGCCAGATCCAGAATCCCCCGAAGGTCCATCTGGGCATCCCGGAAGGGACGGAGTGGGAATCCTTCTTCAACACCATGCCCAGCTACATCGGCGGCGATATGAATATCGCCGGCATCAAGTGGGCCGCCGAGTCCAAGAAGAACGCCACCACCCCCGGTATCCCTTACGGCATCGACATTTCCATCCTCAGCGACCCCGTCACGGTCCTGCCCTTCTGTATTCAGGACGGCACCATCATCACCGCCATGCGGACCTCCGCTGTGGCGGGCTTGCAGGCAAAATACTGCGCCCCCTCTGACACGGATACCGCGACGCTGATCGGCGCGGGCGTCATTGGCCGGACCATGATCATGGCGATCTGCGAGGCGATCCCCACGGTCAAGACCATTTACCTTTGCGATCTGGATCTGGAAAAGGCGCAGCAGGTGGCCAAGGAGTCTGAGGGCAAGTACGGTGTGACCATCATCCCCACCTCCGACAGCAAGACGGCAGCGGCAAAGTCCCAGCTGATCGTGGGCGAGACCACCGCCAGAACGCCCTTCATCGACAAGAGCTGGGTGAAGCCCCACAGCGCCATCGTCTGTGTTTCCAACGAGGCCACGACGGACGTGGTAAAGGTTGCGGACGTGAATGTGGTGGATTACTGGAAGCAGATCATCACCTTCAAGAACAAGGCCATCACGCAGGTGTTCGACGCCGGTGAGATCACCAAGGAGGAAGTGCTGGAAACCAGCGACCTGGTGCTGGGCAAGCCCTGCAGAACCTCTGACGAGCAGTTCATTTACGCCTGCTCTCTGGGTCTGGGCGCGTTGGACATCACCGTGGCCTACGCCCTGTACCAGAACGCGGTCAAGCTGGGCCTTGGCACCAAGGTCAAGCTGTGGGACAAGCCTCTGTGGGAATAAACGCCCCGGTCGAAAACGAGAAGAGGAGAGAATATCATGAAAAAAGCGATTGCTTTGCTGCTGGCGTTGGTAACGCTGCTGTCCCTGACGGCCTGCGCCGGCAAGGAGGATACGGCGTCCTCCGCACTGGATCAGATCAAGCAGAAGGGGGAGCTGGTGGTCGGCACCTCCGCGGACTACCCACCCTATGAGTTCCATACGGAGGTGGACGGGAAAGACACCATCGTGGGCTTTGACATGGAGATCGCCCAGGCCATTGCCGACAAGCTGGGTGTACCCCTGAAAATTGTAGATATGTCCTTTGACAATCTGCTGATGAGCCTTGCCAATGACGAGTTCGATCTGGTCATCGCCGGCCTGACCGCGGATGAGGAGCGGCGCAAGACCACCGATTTCTCCGATCCCTATCTGGAATCCAAAAACCTGATTTTGGTGCGGGTCGAGGATGCGGACAAGTACGCCAGTCTTGACGATCTGAAGGGGGTCAAGGGCGGCGCGCAGACCGGCTCCAAGCCCTATAACAACTGCGTTACCTACTGCGGCGAGGAGACCACGGTCGGCCTTGCCAAGGTACAGGATCTGGTCATGGAGCTGGAGGCCGGAAAGCTGGATGTCGTATTCCTGGACTATATGACCGTGCTGTCCTATGCGGACGCCAAGGAGGATCTGGCCGCCGTGGATCTCGGCATCCCGGAGACCAGTGACGGCTACTCCATCGCCGTCAAGAAGGGAAACACGGAGTTGGCCGATTTCATCAACGGTGTTCTGGCAGAGCTGAAGGAGCAGAACGCCATCGAGCAGTTCATTGTGGAGGCCAAGAAGCTGGAAAGCGCGGCGGAGTAACGCCGGAATCAACGATTCAGACTTGAACTGACAGAACAAAAAGAGCCGCGTCAGCGGCCCTGAATCAAGAAAACTAAGGAACGGCATAGTCTGATGGCTATGCCGTTCCTTGCTCTTTTTACTTGTGCTGCGGGCTGCTTCGCACAGCCAGATGAAGTGATGTTCGATCAGGGTTTGGGGAGCTCCCAGCAAGAAGCCGTCTCTATAACCGCAGGCCCTTGATATCCTTTATGCGCGAGAGGATCATATTGCAGCTGCAGCTGATCACCCCGGGCAAGGCGTCAATGACCGTATGCAGAAAAACCTCCATTTCTTCGGCGGAGGCGGCTACGGCGTGGACATGCAGCTTGTCTTTCCCGGTCACACGGTAGATCTGCGTGACCGTATCATGCTGATTCAGTATCCTGTCTCTTATACACATCTCCGAGCC
>DXUR01000407.1 GCA_019417795.1 Clostridiales bacterium
CCGGGGGCGTCCTCTTTGTTTATTGCAAGGCAGATTTTAAACCGTCTTCTATGCAGGCTATTTGTCTTTATCTCCGTAAAGGTCAAACCGTTTTTAGCATATACCTCTTCGACCTGTTTTCTGATCTCAGGATTGATGCGGAAACGGAACATATCCGTCTTGGGCGCTGTCACAATGTTTTCCACTTCGGATTCCTCCTCACTTGATTGTTTTCTTGGTCATAGTATATCCGACGACATCAAAAAAGCCAAGCGAGATGTAGCAACATTGTTGCTACATCTCGCTTGGCTGTGTTTGCAGAGAAAATTTGAAAGCGGGGGCAAAATACTCAATCAAGCAAGTTGCGATAAAGGAAGGTCACGATCTGCCCACGGGTACAGGTGCTGTCAGGCGCAAATTCCGATGCGCTGACACCGTTGGTCACGCCCTGCTCCACCGCCCATGCAACAGCCTGAGCAAAATCAGCACTGGCAGGTACGTCGGTAAAACTGCTATTCACGGACATCTTAGGACTTCCAGCCAGCTTCCAAAGATATGTAACGGCAGCGGCTCTGGTACAAGGCGTGCTTCCACTGCCTTTGGTCATCAGATCCTTCTCGTTGGCCCAGCACAGTGCTTTGTAGAACGGACTGGTTTCTGCCACATCAGATGCGGGACAAGCGGCGTTGGAGTTGGGAGAACCGTTGGCGCGCCACAGGAATGTCAAGATCTGCGCCGTTGTGCATGTATTGCCGGGACTAAAGGTGGTTGCACTCGTTCCGTTGGTGATCCCCTCTTTTACAGCCCAGCCGATGGCGGCTCTAAAGGGAGAGTTATCCGCAACATCGGTAAAACCAAGGTCGGTTTTTTCGATCCATTTTGCGTAGACAGTTGTATCCCGATCAAGCTTTACTTCGCTGACGGCCTTAGTCAGTTCTTGGTCGGAGAACCATCCGGAAAAGGCGAAGCCAGCTCTGGTCGGCACATAAGAGGTCAGTTTGACCGGCTTACTGGTTTTCGCCGTGATCCCCGTGATCTCAGAGCCGCCGTTAGAGTCAAAGCTCAGTTCAGGAAGTCCGATCACACCCGTTCGGAACAGCGTGTTATCAAAAACGCCGTTCATATTGGGATCGTTCAAAATCGTATCATAAAGTTTTCCACGCTCTGTTGTCCAGACATTGCCGTTCAAACCTGCCCATTTCATGTATCCTTCCAGATAGTCCTTCTGGAGCTGCTTCCAGTTGCTATAGCGGCTGCAAAGCGTTTCGGCGGCAGGCTGTACCATTGCCAGTGCTTCCGCGTAGGTCACATATCCGGACAGATATCCCCACTGCGCCAGATGGCTTACGCGGCACAGATCCCATGTTGTATTCGATGCGATAAGTGCTTTGGCTTGAGCAAACAATCCTTCTCTGTTTGTGATGCCCCAATCCGTCGCCAGCGGCGTGCGGCCAAAGTCCGGGCCTGTGGTGTGGATCCGATCTGTAACCGCGCTCCCCACAGCCATCGCACCATAGCGTACTTTGCCGCCAAACAGATTTGCTTCCTTGGGATTGTTTTCGTAGAGGAGCAGAGCGCCCATGCTGATTGCCCATTGCTCCAAATTAGAGCTTCCGGCTACAGACTTATCTTCCGTAATTTCAATCAGTTGCTTGTCTTTGCTTCGTGTAACGGTCTGTCCAAACCAATCTGCCAGATCGCCTACTGAGACATAGATCTGGTTACTTTCCATAAATGGCACCACTGTCAGCGTAGTCGCTGCTCCGTTGATGTAAGCAGTTTTGCTGTTAGGTGTAAGTGTGATCGTATCACTGGCCCGGGACACGATGGTTTGCCCAGAAGTTGTATTTTGCGCTACCACTGCACCCATCAGTTCCGCAAGGCGGCGCACCGGCACCATCACCTGATCGTTCCGGATGCAGGCCCCTGCCGTATCCATATAATCACTGCTGATCCGCACATGACCCGGATGAACCAGATCTCCGTCCAGCGTAACAAAAACAAGATCCTTGACTGCCTTCAATCCGGCAGTGGGAACACCGTTGTCGGCACCCCAATCCAAAAGCTCCGCCATGGTAAACTGCTCATACCCCAGCAGGTGCTCCACAGCACCAAAAAACCATTTCACATTGCCATCCGATGCGGTGGTAAGGTCGCAGCTGAGCATATTGAGGCGAGCATTCCATACATACGCCTGATAAACGGCAGCTTCATCGTTTGCCCCCGCGTAATAACATGCCATTTCAAAAGCAGTGCTGGAGGGGACACGATTCCCCTTGGCCACGGCATTGAGAGCAAACTTCAGTTTGATCAGTCCTAACTCGAACTGGACGCTGGGAGAGGTAGACCGACTCAATGTTTCACATTCTTTATAATACGTTTTTCCGTATGCCGGTGCTTCTCCGCCGGATTGTGCGTAATTTCGCAGAGTGGTAATGGTGTTCCACATATCAGACTGATAAGCCGCGCCATCGGAGAAGGTCACATACTCGGACTTGTCGATCCACGAAGGGGCGGTGGCTGTCTGTGCTGCGGAAGCAGATGGGATCATAGTAAGGGAAAGTGCCAGACAAACCATGCAGGCAGTGACACGAGCGAAAATGCTTTGAAGCCGTAAAGTTTTCATTGTTGCCTCCTCTTATTATTTTTGAGTCTACAGCAGAATTTCAAGAAACGATCACGTGGAGGAAAGGCGGAGCAGCGCATTTTCATGAGCGCGCATGACGCTGCAAAAATGTGACCATTACCATTTCATACGAACACCTCCTAAATGTAACTTGAAGTCAATGTGTGTTATTGCCCAGGTTGCAAGGGTCCAATTCTCCATAGAACCACAGCGTAGATTTTATAGTTTTTCCATCAACAAGAAGTGTCTCTTCATATCCCATTTCTGTAAGGGCGGTGGTAATGCCACGCTTCGCAGTAAAGGAACTTCCTTTGTTGAGAGGAAGCCAACTTTGATCACTGTAGTTCCTCTTCCAGAAAGTCTCAAAATACTCTTGACTATAAAATATAACGATTTGGGACTCTCCAAGCAGCGGCTCGCAGAGAACGGCAACAACTCTGCAGAATGATAGATTCGTTGGTTTCGCCTGAATAAAACGCTGACATTGTTCCAGCCACGCTTTACAGAACGCTGTTTTGACCGTTCCCGCAGTACTTGGAGAGTTGAGCCATGTCCCACTGGGGACATGAAAATGCTCATACAATCTGTTTGATTCGCTTTCAAATGGTGTCAACCCGTCAATATCACGCAGGAGCTTTCTGAGTTTGTGCCTTTGTCCTCGAACCTTTTTCCTGTCGGAGCAGAAACTTCTCATATATGCAACTCCTATACCACGCACGCAATAGCCATACCGACATAGCGTCCTGGAGTGAGGATGTAATCCTGCTTTGCAATGTCCTGTGTTGTAACAACAGCGCAGAAGCCCTTTTCGTCCTCAAGTGTTCCGTCCACATAGGCGTTGTAGGTGTCAGCAATTTTCTTAATGTCTTCATCCGTCAGTTCACGCAGCTTCCGCGTGACCATAGTGCCGAGCTTCCGTGCGTCGATGAATAGCGTCTTGCCTTTCTGCTTTTTGTTCTTTGCAAGAAACCAGAGCGATACCGGAATCTGCGTCGTGTAGAAAAGCTGCGTTGGCATTGCGACGATACAGTCCACAAGGTCAGCGTTGATAATCATCAATCACCGTGCCAATTTCCGGCGTGTGAGCGGCAGCAGCAATCGCACTCC
>DXUR01000408.1 GCA_019417795.1 Clostridiales bacterium
GTAGAAGACGATAAGAATATCTCCGACCTGATCCACATGTATCTGGTAAAGGAAGGCTTTGACGTCCGCATTGCCGGGGACGGCGGCAAAGCACTGGAGGAGTTCCAGAAGAAGGAGCCGGACCTGATCCTGCTGGACATCATGCTGCCTGTGATGGATGGCTGGGCGGTCTGTGCCAAGGTCCGGGAGACCAGCAAGGTGCCCATCATCATGCTGACGGCCAAGAGCGAGGTCTTTGACCGGATCCAGGGCTTGGAAATGGGGGCGGACGATTACATCGTCAAGCCCTTTGAGATGAAGGAGCTGATCGCCCGGATCAACGCCGTTCTGCGGCGGACGGAGATCCCCAATGACACCAGCAAGAAACTCCATTTCGACAAGCTGACCATTGATCTGGATTCCTATGAGCTGATCGTGGACGGCAAAAAGATCGACACGCCCCCCAAGGAGCTGGAACTGCTGTACCATCTGGCCTCCACCCCCAACCGGGTCTACACCCGCAACCAGCTTTTGGACGAGGTGTGGGGCTTCGACTATTTTGGCGACAGCCGCACCGTGGACGTGCATATCAAGCGCCTGCGAGAAAAGGTAGAGGGCGTCAGCGACCAGTGGGCGCTGAAAACCGTCTGGGGCGTGGGCTATAAGTTCGAGACCGTCGGCGGCCAGACGGCAGACAAGGCGAAGTAATATGAAGGATTGGTTCCGCGAGCGGTTTCACGGGCTCTATTGGCGGCAGATGGCCGTCACCGTGGGCATGGTGTTCCTGACGCTGGTGCTGTTGGGCGTGTCCTTTTTTTCCCTGAGCTATTCCTATGCCCGGGGGCAGAAAACCGATGAGCTGATGGTCCGGGCGATGGCGGTGAGCAAGCTGTCCGTGCGGTATCTGGAGACCGGCCGCTATCTCTCTATGGAGGAATTGCAGAAGGACGAGCAGTTCCGTCAGCTGGCGGCCACTGCCGCCGTGATCTCCGAAATGGATATTCTGGTGTGCGATATGGATGGCCATGTCCTCCTGTCCACGGATGCCACTATGGAGGGCCGGCCCGTCACCATTCCGTCATCGGTGATGGACAAGGTCTCCGCAGACGGCACCTGGGCCGGGCGGAGCCGTCTGGACCAGATTTATTCCAGCAAGCAGTTTGTGGGCGGCGTGTCCGTGGTGAACCCAACCACCGGGGAGGTCCTGGGGGCGGTGTTCACCGTCTGCGCCTCGGATTCCGTTGATAATCTGTGGCGGGCCTTCGCGGGACTGCTGATGATGACGGGCTTCGTGGTGCTGATGATCTCCTTTATGGCATCCTCCATCACCACCATGCGGCAGATCAAGCCCATCCGGGAGATGGCCGCCGCCACCCGGCAGTATGCCGACGGTGATTTTGACGTTCGCATGAATGACTACGGCCGGGAGGACGAGATCGGCGAGCTGGCGGCTTCCTTTAATAATATGGCAGAGTCCTTGCAGCAGACGGAGCGTCAGCGCCGGGAGTTCATCGCCAACATCTCCCACGAGCTGAAAACCCCTATGACCACCATCGCCGGGTATACGGACGGCATTTTGGACGGTACCATCCCGCCTGAGAATGAAAAGCAGTATCTGCGGATCATCGCCAACGAGAGCCGCCGTCTCAGCCGCCTGGTGCGGCGGATGCTGGACGTCAGCCAGCTGCAGGCCATCGATCCCCTGCGCAACGGTAATCATTTCGATGTGTGCGAGTCTATGCGCCGGGTACTGATCTCCATGGAGAAGAAGATCAATGACCGGCATCTGGATGTGGAAGCGGATATTCCCGATGAGCCAATTTTGGTGCTGGGCGACAACGATATGATCACCCAGGTTATTTACAATCTGCTGGAAAACGCTGCCAAATTCGCGCGGGAAGGCTCCACCCTCTACCTGGGTGTGGCCATGATGGACGGCAAGGCCCGGATCACTGTCCGGAACGTGGGCGAGACCATCCCGGCGGAGGAGCTGCCGCTGCTGTTTGAGCGGTTCCACAAAAGCGACAAGTCCCGCAGCGAGGATAAGGACGGCTATGGCTTGGGCCTGTATATCGTCAAGACCATTTTGCAGCAGCACAAGGAAGAAATCAATGTCACCAGCGAGAATGGCGTGACCACCTTCACGTTTTCTCTGCGGGTGGAGTAAAGAGGTACTATGAGCGAGCGCAGGACCCTGCAGACGCGGGGAGAAGTCATCGAGGAATACAGCAGAGATTTCCCCGCGGAGATCGTGGAGACCTATTCCCGGCCTTTGCCGGGGGCCGTGGAGCCTGTACCCACAGAGCCAACGCCCAGATCTCGGAGGAAAAAGCGCCGGGTGTGGAAGGGGCTGTTGATCCTTCTGGCCATAGCGGCGGTAATCGCTTTGCTGGCGGCGGGGGTGCGGTGGCTGATATGGGAATTGCAAATGCCTGATGACTGGGGCGAGGATGATTATTACTACTACGACCAGGATCAGGAGGATGAGGATGCCCCCATTACCATTCCCACTGTGGAACCGGATGCAGACGCCCGTCTGGATCTGGCGAAGGACCGCAGTCATGCGCTTTCGGCTCAGGAGGTTTACCGGAAGGTAAGCGGCGCCGTGGTCACGGTGGCGGTGGACCTGGACGGCGGCCGGATGTCTGTGGGAACCGGTGTGATCTTCCGGGAAGACGGCTACATCCTCACCAACCACCATGTGGTAGCCGGGGGCAAGAGCTGCACGGTGCTGCTGTCCGGAGGACGGCCCTATGCGGCGAAGTATATCGCCAGCGACGCCGGGTACGATCTGGCGGTGCTGAAGATCAATGCGGAGGAGGCTCTTCCCTTTGCGGAATTCGGAAATTCCAACGCTTTGTCCGTAGGCGACCCTGTGTACGCCATCGGTACGCCCCTGGACATTGAGATGGGCGGCACCTTCACGGATGGTATCGTTTCCTCCGTCAACCGGGAGATCCAGCTTACCAGCCGGACCTCCATGCCGCTGATCCAGACCAATGCGGCGCTGAACAACGGCAACTCCGGCGGCCCGCTCATCGACAGTTACGGGCAGGTAGTGGGTATCAACTTTATGAAGCTGTATGCCCGATATTCCACGGTGGAGGGTCTTGGCTTTGCCATTCCCTCCGTGCAGGCGGAGCGGGTGGTCAATGATCTGCTGATCTACGGCGAGCCTCAGCCGGAGCCGCTGCTGGGCGTTTCCGTTCTGCAAGTGCCGGACCAGCTGGCGGAGCACCTGTGGGGCATTCAGGTGAAGGAGGTCACGGCGGGCGGCGCGGCGGACCGAGCCGGCGTCCGGGCCGGGGATTATCTTCTGGCGGCGGACGGCAAGGAGACCCTCAGCAGTGCGGATCTGCTGCGGGCCCGGTGGCAGCATCATGTGGGCGACGAGATGACGTTGACCCTCTGGCGCCGCGGCGAGATCCTGACGGTGACGCTGGAACTGACTGAGGCCGTGGAAAAGTGATCCCCTCTAAATGAAACGAATGACCCCCGGCGGCTGTACTCAGCCGCCGGGGGTTTTATGATCCTTTTGGGGGAAAATCAGCGAAAGACCAGAGAGCAGCAGGTAGATACCGAAGGGGCGGCGCAGCAGGTCCACATCCACCGCTGTGGCGATCCATGCTCCTGCAAGTGCCGCCGGGACAGCCACGGGAACGGAAGCCTTCCATGTGGGTGTATCCAGATATCCCTTCTGCCAGTGGCACAGCAGGGCGGAAAT
>DXUR01000409.1 GCA_019417795.1 Clostridiales bacterium
AGGAGCAGGAGTGGGTGAAATGGGCGGAGTTGTACGCCTACATGGATGTGCAGGAGATGACCTGGAAACGAAAAAGGCTGCTCTCCCTCATGGCGGCCATGGACAATTACAGCGACTACCTGCTGCTGTGGAGCCCCAGGGACAAAAAGCTGTGGTATCTGGACATCGAGCACGAGGAGTTCCATCCCCTGGCCAAATGGGAGGAATTTATCGCTGATCCCGGAAAATATCTCAATGGAATGATCGAGGGCGAGTTTGAGGAATAAGGAGCAAACCGATGACATCAATGGATTTTTTGAACAAAGTACATAAAATCCTGGATTCGCAGGAATACAACCTCTCTTACTCTCCGGCCAAGTCCAAGAATTATATGCTGTACTGCAATGGCAACTTCATTGGTGGCCTGTTCGATGAGGAGCTGTGCTTCGTCTACGCCGACAGCGTGAGTGAACTGCTGGGGCAGCCGGAACCCGTCTATCGCGGCTACTCCAGCACCGCCCAGCACAGGATGCTGGTGATCCCGGAGGAACACTGGGCGAAGGCGCTGAAACTGCTCTATGCCGAGAAATTCGACTGGAGCCGTTTGGTGTACGACATCACCTACACCAGCATCGGCGCGGCTGTGGTGGAGGACTTCTACGACGAAAATGTGGTATTCCTGCGCTTCTGCTTTGAAAAGGAGCTGCTGAAAAAGAACCCTCTGGACCGACAGGGCCGTATCCTGCGGATGGTCTATCTCAATCAGGATCTGACAAATATCGGTAAGAATTTGTTTCCTGAGTTGCTGGACAAGTTCCTTGCTTTTTTTGATCGGAAAGGGAAAACCAGTCTGGAAACCATGCTGCAACGGTGGTACACCCAACTGGAGAAGGAATACCGCAATCATATAGAGGGATAAGGAGAATGATCTATGTTTGAAGAATTTTATGAGATGTACGAGCCCGAGGAGCAGGAAGTGGTCGCTTTGATCAATCGCTGCATCGGGGGCGGATATAACAACAGGGGCAACTTTTGGCAAATGACTGTTGTGACGCTGGGCATGGTGTTCTGTGACACCGGCAAGGTCACCACCAAAGAGGAGCGGCTGGAGTGGCCAGTCACCGACGAGGAACGAAACAGCGATAAGGGCTGGGAACGCTTTCATAACGAGCAGATCTGCCGCCTGAAGATCCGCCGGATGAAAGAAGAATGGGCAAAGGATCTGGTGGCATGGCCCTGGTGTATCTCCGAGGTGGTCAAGACCCATGAGGACTGCCCGGAACTTCAGGCTGTTCTGGAGGAATACCACAAGCCGGTGGTGATCCAGGACCAGGTGCTGGGAGAACTGGCACTGGACAAGGACTATGCTACCTTTGAGGGCGAGATCCAGTGGTGCGGAACGGATGTGAGCCTTTCTCTGGAGGTCAATGCCGAGAGCAAGCCCTCCTGGACCTGTGCCCGCAGTGCCGCCAAGAAGCTGCTGGCCGACTGTGAAACCTGGGACAAGGCCATGCGGGAGCTTGTAGCCAAGAACCTGACCGGGCTGTCCAACAACTGGCTCTCCCAAGATGAGGAAAACCCCCGCGATCCGAAAACAGATCCCATCACTGAGGAAGAACTTGCCCGGCGGATCGGCATGAAGAGCCTATCCGTCACCTCCGGCGGCAGCTTCACCGCCTGGTTTGACTGCGACGAGATGTTCACCGACCATGCGGTGACGGTCTACGGCTCCTTGAAAAAGGGCCTCAAAACTGCCAACATTGAGGGATAAGGAGGCGCAGAGATGAAGCTGAACTGTAAACGCATTGATTTTACATATACCCCCGGCGAGGAAATCTTCAACTTTCCCGAGGAATCGGGACTACCCTTTCTCTTCGATGTAGAGGAAGAACTGACCGGCGATCCTGCTGCCATGGATGCGGTGGGAGAAATGCTGGATGAGGCGGAAAAACTGGCAGAAAAGGCCAAAGCCGCCATCAAAGCGGCGCTGGCGGACGAGGACAGCCGCTACCATAGCGTTGTGACCTTTTTCATGGAGTTCCACCGAGACGAGGTAGGCCCGGATATTGCGGCGGAACTCTTTCCGGGAACCGACCCGGCCAAGCTGTCCTTTACTGAGATGGTGGACTTTTTGCGGCTCAAGCGGTTTGGCAGCCTGGTGGATAGCGAGATGAACCAGCAAGTTTTCATTCTGGATCTGTCCTTTAACCCGGAGATTACCGACGAACTGATGGTAATCTACTTTGATTTGAACAAGGAGATTTTCTGTATCACACATGAGAGCTGAGCGTGACTGACATACACGAGGAAAGGAGCAATCCCTATGAAAGCATTTGACCCCAATTACAAGCTGCTGGACGAGATGTATCAGGACGATTACTATCCTGTTTTTCTGGTGGACAAAGTAAAGGACGAGCTTCAGAAGGTCATCGACCTGCTGGAGAGCGGCGAAACCGACACTGAAACAGTGCAGGAGACACTGGACGAGGCGGTCTGCGGCATCAATGATCTCCAGGAGGAGTTTGACGAGAACGACAGCGAGATCGAAACGGTGGCACGGGAATGTATCGCGGCAACCGTGGCCTACATTCTGGAGTGGTTCAACATCCCCATTGATACCGAGGAGGCCATCCGGGAACGGGACTGGTGAGCCCTATGGCAGAAAAAGAACTGGCCCTTTGTGATGAGTGCGGCAGCCTGTTTTTCAAAGGCGCCTCACAGATGATGGGGCTGTGCCCGGAATGCGCTCATGTTCTCTATGGCTACCCGAATTGTGACCATCATTTTCAGGATGGCCGGTGTGTGAACTGCTACTGGGATGGCTCAAAGAGCGAGTACATCAAGAAACAGAATCAACAGGAGGAAACTGATATGCCTACAACTGAATGGCTGAACAAATACGAAGCAATTAAGGATAAATTGACCTGTAAAGATGACTTGGAGGCCCATTTCACAGAGAAAGTGATTGGGAACATGGCGGTGGATGTGCTGGACATCGGCGCCGTCCATTTCTCCACCGGGCAGATCTTTGCCTGTGACCCGCTGGTGGAGCTGGAGGACACTCTGCCGTTTATGCAGACCATCCCCGCCGGGACTTACCCCGTAAAGATCTGCGTGGTGCCCAGTGAAAAATACGGCGACCGCTACGCCTGCGTCAAGGTAGAGGTCAACCAGGAAAAACCTGTCCGCTATGAGCTGGGCATGGTGGGCAACGAGGATCTGGACGAGGAACTGGGCGAGGACGAGTATTTTGGCTTTGGCGTAGACGCCGGGATGGGCTGCGTTGCGGACATCCAGACCCAGGCGGCCTTCAAGGCATACTGGGCCAAGCGGCTGGAGGAGGACCCTGACATTGACCCCTATAACAACCTGTTCTGCGACTTGCTGGAGGAAAACGCCAAAGCTCACCCCAAATATCAGGGGGACTGCGGCGACTGGCTCAACTGGACAGTGCCGGACACGGACTGCAACCTGCCCATCTTTGCCTCTGGCTGGGGTGACGGCTACTATCCCGTCTACTTTGGGTATGACGCAAAGGGCGAAGTCTGCGCCGTGTATGTGCGGTTCATCGACATTGAAGCCAGTTATCAAGAACAGGATTAAAAATGTGACAGAACAAAGGAGAACACTATGAAAGACCTTTGCCAATACGGAAACCGACCGGAGGACGAATGGGAAATCTTGCCCTGGATACCTGACCCGCGCCCGCCCTTCAAAAT